>NZ_KV802736.1:0-54166 GCF_001810825.1 Streptococcus sp. HMSC076C08
TGGTACTTGACAGTAACAGGAGTTCCGTTGACATCCATTCGAGTCAATTCAAGCTCTGATGTTTCACCCTTGAACTGTTTATCAGGAGTGAAGGTCACCTTGCCATCTGCGTCTACTTCGAACTTACCAACATTTGGCACTTCCTTCATAGCTGTACCATTGTCAAATAATGGAGTTGAATCAGCTGGGAATGGAACTGAGTCATGGCCTGGAGTGAAGGTCACTTTACCTTCTTGGACTTGACCTTGAAGTCCTTCTGTCTTATCACCTGAACCAGTTGGGGTTACTTTCGTAAACTCTGGACTGTAGGTCGCAGTGACTGGAGTGCCATTCTTATCAACACGTTTGACTGTGACTGGTTCTGGTGTACCAACGAACTGCTTGTCTGGTGTGAAGGTCACAGTTCCATTTGATGCAATCGTGTAAGTTCCTTCACCTGGAATCACTTTTTCAGTTGATCCATCTTCAAATGTCGCTGCCACAGTTTCATCGATTGGAACCAGTGGGTCGCCACCTTGGAAGCTTGGAGTTCCTGTTTGTGGAACACCCTGAGGACCCGTGCTAGTTGCGTTAGTGCTGGTTGGAACTACTTCTTTCACCACCGCTTGGTACTTGACAGTAACAGGAGTTCCGTTGGCATCCACACGAGTCAATTCAAGTTCTGGTGTTTCCCCCTTGAATTGCTTATCTGGGGTGAAGGTCACCTTGCCATCTGCATCCACTTCGAACTTACCAACATTTGGTACTTCTTTCACAGTTGTACCATTGTCAAATAGTGGTGTCGAATCCGCTGGGAATGGAACTGAGTCATGGCCTGGAGTGAAGGTCACTTTACCTTCTTGGACCTGACCTTGCAGACCTTCTGTCATATCACCTGTACCAGTTGGCGTTACTTTCTCAACAACTGGGGTATAGGTCGTTACAGCCGACTCTCCATTTTTATCCACCACTCCAACTCGAACTGGAGTTGCCGGACCATAGAAGGTTTTCAGTGGAGTAAAGACAATTGTTTTATTTACAAGATCTAAATCGTACGTCCCTTGGTTGGCAATGGTTAGCGAAGTTACCTTTTGTCCATTCTCATCATAAAGAAAGACACTGCTTTGGACTAGGTCAACGGATTTCTTTGCTCCATTAATGGTTGTTGTCCCTTTTGTAAAGTGGACCTCGCTCTCGCTTGCTCTATCCTCATCAAATCGAATCGTTGCTGCTTGCTTCTGCCCTTGAAGGCCTTTAGATTTCGCTGCACTTGCTGAAGGGACAACTGGAAGTGGAACATAATACACCACCCGATACCAGGTAAATTCTTTTTCCAACTCTTCATCTCTAGGATCATCCGCGGTCAATAAATATTCATCGAGAGCTCCTTCTCCCGACATTGTGTTTGCATCAATATCCTCTCTTGGATAATAGCCAGGAATTTCAGGAGAAATCACTTGAGACCAAGTTTGGTCTGCAGACCAGGCTGAGTATGTCACACCAGCTGTCGCATCATTTGGTTGCCGTTTCGCTAAAACCTGGTCAATTCTCTTGGTTCGAGTAAACGAATGAGTCTCAACATGCTTTGGAGCAAGGAGTGATAAATCAGAATGGTTTGTTTTTTTGAGATATTCATAATCAATTTCACGAGTTCCACGAACAGTTTCGGTTAGTTCTGTAATCTTGTGTCTAAACTGAAACTTGAATTGTTTTGGACTAGTCGAGTCACCAAAGGTATGATCTGTAAAATCGTTACTAATCAGTTCATATCCTGCATCTTCCAATTCCTTAATTCGACGAGCAGGATCATAAGAAATTGGTCCATTAGGTTTGCCTACAACTGTGTCTACCTCTCCTAGTTGTACTTCCTTAGACGGATCGTTTATATCCACAAAGGTGAAACTTGCAGATGACAGTTTGGTAGACATTTGGATTGAAACATTATTGGACTCAGTGTACTTGGAACTGCCATTTGCCAGTGCCGAAGAAAGATAAGCCGTAGCACCTGGGGCAGTATCTTGCCCGATAACTGCTCCATCAATAGGAAACTGAATCCTACTTCCAGCAGCAACCGGAGCAGTCGAATGCCAACGAATTGCACGAATCTCTGACCAATCCGACACTTGGTCTGCTGTGAGCCACTGTGAAGCATTAATTTCTGTAGCAGTGCCCGCAGTACGACTATATTGAACTCCCCAGCCTGAAGGTGGTGTTAGAGCTTTTGTCAAATGAACGGTAAACTCCGATCCACGATTTCTTGATTCCAGCTGTTTATCACCTTTCATCGGCAAAGAAGATAAGACATATACATCTGAAACTGACTGTTTAGCTGCGTTTTTATAGGTCACTCTGAAATCAATCTCATCACCAGGATAGTGCTCTTGGGTATTGTAGGCAAAGTGTTGATCTGTAGCTCTCTTCACTTCAGAGTAGACACCACTCGCTTCAGAAGCCTGTACGATCACATCAAAGTCATAAGAAACCGAATTTTTCGAGGTAACTGTAATCCCATCTAGCTCCCCCAAGTCATAACCATTCTGAGCTTGAACGTCAGGAAGTTCCTCGTCCCAAAAAGCAATCGCTTTATAGGTATAGGTCCCATTTGGAATCGTCTTGTTTTCTAATTTCAAAAGAGTTGGGGGCATAGGTGAGTCTGGGGTTCCCTTTACTTGAGCATAGTAGAGAGTTTTTCCAGTATCTTTGTAATTATAATAAACCTTAAAATTAGGGTTTCCACTAAAGTTTAATTGTGGATCAGCCAAATAAGCCAGATGGTAAACTCCCGTCAAGTTTGCGAAGTTCTGAGTAGGGGTGTCTTTACCCGCAGTCCTTGTGATAAAATCTTCCTTAAAACCAGAAGCATCTGTATGTCGATTGAAAACATCCGTTCGAACTCGCCCAATCATTGAAATTTGCTGGATAACACGCGTCAATTCAGCTGAAGCCGTTTGAGAGAAGGAAACCGTGTTACGCGTATTGTTAAAAGTGGAATCCGTTCTAGAATCCAACTTACTAATCGTCGAATCTTTATAGAGACTTTCCCAATTATTAAAACGTGTTTTTGTCTGGAAAAAAAATGCCGAAGTATCATTTGTTGAGGACTTCCTCATCTTGATATTTTTAAACTTGTACTCCAGTTCCTTCACATCTTGCTCTTCCGTCAATCGTAGACTACGGGTGTTACTATTAAAAGTACCTAATAACTCACCTGTAGCTTTATTGTATACTTCTACGGATGCGTCCGGTGAAGAGAAAAATTCATTCCATTGACGCTCCTCAATCACGTTTACTTCTCGATAAGACTCTCGTGAATCCTGTATTTTATGAGTGAAAGTGTAGTCATTGATAGGATAATCTTTTTCAACCTCAGCGACTGATGAAAGTCGAACATTAGAACGGTATTCTGTTTCACCATAAGAACGAATTATCTCCGAGTCAGACTGATTATAGTGTCTAAACTCAAAGAGAGAAGACTCTGACTGGTCTGTTTTTTGAACAAGGAGAGTATAAGGCAGAACGACCGTATTTTGATAGCTAGTCCCATCTGCTTTTGTATAGATACCCGTCACAGTTAGCTTTTGCGCTTTTCTATTAATATCCGCTACTTTGGCATTCTTTAACTTGAAAGAAATTGGAATGAGCTTGTTTTTATTGTTATTAATATCTTGAAGCGGATTATTTGCTCTATTAATCGTCAGATGGTAACCCGTCGCATCGGCAGTCCATCCTAGAGCTTTGGCTTCATCTGTCAACTCATAGCCTTCTTTTAACTCTATATTATAGGTATAGGATGTGACAGGATCAATAATATGGCCACCGACATCACTAATCCCCATACCATTGATCATACGACCATCAAAGACACCATTTCCATAGTTGAAGTAATCATTTCTTGCCGTATTATTCTTAGGATCTTTCGCACCATTAAATAGATAGAAGGACACACGAGACGAATCTTCGTCAACGATACCATCATTGTTTCGATCGTAGCCAATGACCTGATTATTAGACATTGGTGTCAGACCCCCTACACCGTTTTCTAAGACTTTCCACGTGTGTTCAATACTTCCAAGTTCTTTGAGGACATTGCCATTTTTGTCATAGAGCTTAGCAGTCGCTGTCACTTTATGGTCCGGCCCAATGGCTTGGACAGCACCTCCCCAGTTCTGCGTCAAAGGATCCATCTGAAAAGTATAGACGAAGTTATAGTTTGCTCCACCTCTCAGATTTGTAGGTTCTATCTTTAAATCAAGGTCTCCATTCGTTTTTTCTTGGCTGAACTTTACACCACCAACTGGAGAAGGGGTCAATTTAATCGCCTTACCATTTTGGAAATGAATTTTAATATACCCACCAGAATAGTCTGCTTCGTGCCCAGTAATACTAAAAGTCAAGGACTCACGAACACTATCTACCGCATGGATCTCTTTGATTGGCGAATGAGTTTTAAATTCTGCATTGACTTCATCTAGCGATCTCTTGCGTCTTGAAGAAGTTTTTCCACTAGAACCGCTTTCTTCCTTGCTTTTCTGCTCAGTTTGAGTTGATTCTAGAGATTGCTTTTTCTCCTCATCTAAAGAAGGCTGACTCGCTTCCTTGATATTGTCAACTTGAGAAACTGGTTGGCTCTGAGCGACTGGTGCAGATACTTCTGTTTTGGACGGCTCAGCTTTATCCTTCAGGTCCTTAACTGCTTCGTTCTGTGTAGCTTCTTTTTGAGGTTCAGAAATGACTTCCTGTCCATTCTCAGCACTTTTTTCCTTCTGTTGAATTTCCGCCTGCGTTTGTTGTTCCTTATTGTTGACTTGAGCTTCATCCGCTTGCACTGGAGAAGTAGCCATGACCATAAAAGTTCCTAGCAATACCGAACAGGTCCCAACACTTAACTTTCTAATTGAAAAGCGGGAAAAAGATTGATTAAAAATTTTTTTCTTCATCATTTCTCCTTTATATTCATACTTAATCTAACATAACAGCTTTATCATTATAACTTATAGTAAATAGAATTTCCAATAGAATGTTCATTTCTACAGAAATTTCTTTATAACTCCATTTGCATAGAAAAAGGAAGCTGTAAAACCAGCTTCCTTCTGTTGTTTTTACTCAATTTTCACGATTATTCCACACTGAAAAGATATGGATATACGGGTTGTTGACCTTGGTGAATCTCTACTTCAACATCTTCAAATTCTTCTGCGATTTCTTGGGCAATTTCATTGGCAAGTTCTTCGCTTCCGTCTTCACCGACATAGAAAGTCACGATTTCACTATCTTCGTCCAACATATGTTTCAATGTTTCAGTCAAGGTTTGGTGCATGTCAGGGTTTGACACGAGGATTTTCCCATCTACCATACCAAGATTGTCATTTTCATGAATTGCTAATCCATCGATAGTTGTATCACGAACAGCAGTTGTTACACTACCGCTTACGACATCACCAAGGGCCGCAGTCATGCGTTCTTGGTTTTCTTCGATTGATTTGCTTGGGTCAAAGGCAAGAAGACTGGTCAATCCTTGAGGAATTGTACGTGCTTCTACCACAACAGCAGGTTGTTCAAGCACTTCAGCCGCAGACTGAGCTGCCATAAAGATATTTTTGTTGTTTGGCAAAAAGATGATGTTGCGAGCATTGACCTGTTCAACAGCCTTGATAAAGTCTTCTGTTGAAGGGTTCATCGTCTGACCACCTTCGATAACATAATCCACACCTTGAGCACGGAAGATATCTGCTAAACCTTGACCAGCTACTACTGCGATAAGGGCATACTCTTTTGTTTCAGCAGGCTTGTTGCCTTGAGTTGCTTCTTTTTCAACTTGCGCCTCGTGTTGGTTACGCATGTTGTCCACTTTTACCTTAATCAAGCTACCATATTTGAGACCTTCTTGCATGACAAGACCTGGATCTTCTGTATGGACGTGAACTTTGACGATCTCATCATCGTTGACAACAAGCAGTGAGTCGCCTAAGTCATTCAAGTAGTTACGGAATTCATCGTAGTCAAAGTCCTTAGAATAAGTTGGACCTTGTTTGAGGGCTACCATAATCTCTGTACAGTAACCGAAGGTAATATCCTCAGTTGCCACATGACCTGCTACAGACTTGTGGTGCTCTGCATTAATCATTTCACTCATGTTTGCAGGAGTCGCTACAAAGTCTTCAGAAGCACTGTATTCACCAGTAAGAGCTGAAAGGAATCCTTCGTAGATGAAGACCAAACCTTGACCACCTGAGTCTACCACACCAACTTCCTTAAGGACTGGAAGCATTTCTGGTGTCTTAGCCAAAGCTGCTTTTGCGCCTTCCAAGGCTGCACGCATGACCTCAACAGCATCATCTGTCTCCTCGGCTTTTTTCTTAGCCCCAATAGCCGCTCCACGAGAAACAGTCAAAATGGTTCCTTCAACTGGTTTCATAACTGCTTTATAAGCTACTTCGACACCGGATTGGAAGGCAAGAGCCAAGTCTTGACCTGTTAATTCATCTTTTTCCTTGATAGCCTGAGAGAAGCCACGGAAGAGCTGAGAAGTGATAACCCCTGAGTTCCCACGCGCACCCATCAAGAGACCTTTAGCAAGAATGCTCGCTACTTCTCCAACTGTAGAAGCAGGCTTGTCTGCTACTTCTTTGGCACCATTTTCAATGGTCATTCCCATGTTTGTCCCAGTATCTCCATCTGGAACTGGAAAGACGTTCAATGAATTGACATATTCTGCTTGCTTATTCAAACGAGTTGATGCAGCCTGCACCATCTCTTGGAATAAACTGGTAGTAATTTTTGACACGATTATTCTCCTACAACTTTGATATTTTGAATGTAGACATTCACAGTCTGAGCAGTAATTCCTAGTTGATTTTCTAAACTAAAACGAACACGCTCTTGAATGTTTTTTGACACTTCGCTTATCTTTACTCCGTAGCTCAATACGGTATAAACATCAACTGCAATGCTACCATCTTCGGCTGCTTTTATAACAACACCCTTAGAATAATTTTCCTTACCAAGAAGGGCTTGGAAATTGTCTTTGAGGGCATTTTTACTAGCCATACCGACCACACCAAAAATCTCAGTTGCGGCACCACCTACTACGGTTGCAATCACTTCATCTGTCAGTTCGATTTGACCATCTTTTGTATTAATTTTTACAGTCATTTTTTTTACCTCAACTAGTTGATACTTTATTTTATCATATTTCAGCCCAAGTGTAAAAGCAGAATGCTGTATCGGCGGATATTTACTCTATTTTTCAAATGGTTTTATACTTAGAGCAAAAGAAAAAGACCTAACTGGTCTTTTCATTTTTATTAAACGCGTTCAACTTTACCTGATTTCAAAGCACGAGCTGAAGCCCAAACTTTTTTAGGTTTACCATCGATAAGAACAGTAACTTTTTGAAGGTTTGGTTTTACGGCACGTTTTGTTTGGTTCATCGCGTGTGAACGGTTGTTTCCTGATACAGTCTTACGACCTGTAAAGTAACATACTTTAGCCATTGTGTTTTCCTCCTATTAGATCTAATATAGCGGATGTGCTAGCACCACATACCGTACTATGTTATCACACTTTCTTGAATTTATCAAGGGCCTAAACTATTTTTTTATTTAACGTAAACAACTCCAAGTTTACCAAAAGCAACTTCCCCACGGATAATCAGAGTTTTACTAGTTGGCGCTACAGGAGCATCTGCCTTAGCTGCACCAAAGGAGGTTTCTACTTTCAAATCGACACGCCAGTGTTGTGGAACATAGACGGTTGCATTCCCGAAAGCCACTTCAATATTTAAAGTCGCAAAATCACCTAACATCTCTGCATTGTCATAGTAGATTTTAGCATCCCCAAAAGCGACTTCCACTTGGTCATCTACGAGATCTTGATCTTGCTTATAGAAGGTCCCGCTACCAAAAGCGACTTCCTTATCCGTGACGACTGTTTTTTTCCCATCGTACCACCATTTTTTTTCATTCCAGAACTTACTTGAATGCGTCAGATAACCAACTCCGAGTACCACCAAGATGCTAGCCCAGATGAGAGAATGATTGGTAACTGGCAACAAGTCATACGAATAATTTGCAATGATGAGCGCCAGTAAACCTGTAAAAACTGCCGAAGTTAGATGGCGTCTAAGGATGGACTCAATGGACTTATAAGCAAAAAAAACAATTCCTAGCAAAGGCCATATCTTGCCATCCAAAGAAGGAATTCCAAAATTCCCTTGCAGCAAGATCCAAGCTGCTAAAACCAATAAAACAATACCAAATGCTTTCTTTTTCATGTTTTTTACCTCATGTTTCTTAGATTTTCTTTTAGGAGGGATTGGTAATGTCGTGAGACATGAACCTCCTTGTGCGTCTGATAAAAGGAAATGGTACCCGTTCCTGAAAAGGACTTGTCCACTGAGTAAATCTGACGGATGTTTGCGATCGTTGACTTGGAAACTCGACTAAAATAACGAGGCAAGATGGACTCCAACTCATAAAGTTTGAGACGAACTTCATAGGCTTCCTTCTGGTTATGAGCGTAGATCTTGCTCCCTTCTGTTTCAAAGAAGAGAATTTCTGAAAGGTCTAGGTAATATTCACCTGTCCCCTTGTAAAAAGTCAACCTCGGAGCCTTTGACTCTTGCAAGAGCCGCTGCAAATCTGCAATTTCATCTGTCAAAGTGGGTGTCTTGATGACAATTTCAGTTTCTTCTAAATCGCCGTCAATCTCAATTCGTAACTTCATCACATCTCCTTTCTGACTCTACTATATCAAAGCTAAGTTAGGAATACAAGGGCAAAAAAGCAAGTGGTCAATTTGAAGCAGTAAGTGGTTGTAGGACTAGCTTAACTTACATGTCAGAATAGGAAGAAAAGGAATCCCCACACCAGACCACAAGCATAGCCAACCAAGACATCCTTGGGATAATGAACGCCCCCTAAAACCCTCACCAAGCCCAGCAAAGCTGAGAAGAGCAAGCATGCTAAGCCAACAGGTAGACTAGCATGCAGACTGGCCATGGAGATGATGGTTGCCGAAAAAACATGGCGACTGGGCATCGACTGTCCCGAACTATCTTTTTCAAGCAGGGGACGGATATCCCAAGTTTCGTAGGGGCGTGGGTGATTGATTTTCTTACGAAAAAGGGACAAGATCACAAAGCCTGTGGCAGGGACAAGCAAATAGACCACAACTTGCTTCCCAAGTCCTAGCTGCAGGTAAGTGGTGACTAGTAAGGTCAGATAGACCAGGGGCATAGCTACTGTCATCAAGCGATTAAAACTGCGTAACAGAAATAGAAGGGTGGGATGGCTGGTGAGCCTGGAGCTGATATTTCGATACCATTCTTGATAATTTTTCATGTATTCTTCTCATTATCACTTTATTTTTACCTCTAGGTGAGGCACTTGTCTTCTAGTATAGTGCAGAAAAAGAAGGCCGTCAAGCCTTCTGAGGTTTATTCTTCTGCATCATCTTCTGTAAATTGACTATTATAGAGATCCGCGTAGAAGCCAGCTTGGGCCATCAGGTCATTATGATTGCCTTGTTCGATGATATTGCCATCTTTCATGACAAGAATCAAATCTGCATTACGAATAGTTGACAAGCGGTGGGCGATGACAAAGGAGGTTCTACCCTCCATCAAACGGTCCATGGCTTTTTGAATCAACTCCTCTGTACGTGTGTCAACTGAAGATGTCGCTTCATCCAAAATCAAGAGTGGTGCATCCTTCAGCAAAGCACGAGCAATGGTTAAGAGTTGTTTTTGTCCGACAGACAAAGTCACTGTATCGTCCAAGATAGTGTCGTAACCGTCTGGCAAAGTCATGATAAAGTGGTGGATTCCCACAGCCTTGCTGGCTTCCATCATTCGTTCATCACTGATGTCTGTCTGATTATAGATCAGGTTCTCTCGAATCGTTCCTTCAAAGAGCCAAGTATCCTGCAAGACCATTGAAAAGGCATCATGCACTTCCGAACGCTTCATGTCCTTGGTATCCACGCCATCGATACGGATACTTCCCTTATCTATCTCATAGAATTTCATCAAAAGATTGACAATGGTTGTCTTACCAGCCCCAGTCGGCCCAACAATGGCAACCTTTTGACCAGCATGAGCTGTCGCAGAGAAGTCATGGATGATAGTGCGCTCTGGTGTATAGCCAAAGGACACGTGATCAAAAACCACTTCCCCTTTCATGTTGTTCAATTGTCTGTCCTTATGAGATTCATCTTGCATCTCTGCTTCAGCCAAAAATTCTAATACACGAGTCATGGCTGCACTCGCTTGTTGCAGGCTCGTAATCCCTTGGGCAATCTGTGACAGAGGTTGGGAGAAGGTCCGTACGTAAACCATAAAGGCTACAATAATCCCTATCGTGATATGCCCTTCTAACGCCAGCGCGGCCCCAACGATGATGACTAAGACATAACTAAAGTTCCCAACAAAGAACATGGCTGGCATCATGATACCAGAGATAAACTGAGATTTCCAGATACTATCATGCAAGTCTTGGTTTAAATCAGCAAATCTCGCTTTGGAGGTGTCCACTGCGTTGTAGCTCGTTACAACATTGTGTCCCGAATACATTTCTTCTACGTAACCATTGACGGCTGCTAGATTATTTTGTTGGGCTTTAAAATAACCCTGTGACTTGGCCATAATTACGGAAACCGCCGCAAAACCAACAAGGGTTGATATAACGGTTACCAATGCCAAAATCCAGTTCATCCCAAACATGGTCACCAAGACAGCAATCAACAAGAAACTAGCTGAAAGAACTGTCCCTAGACTTTGGTTGAGAGATTGCGCTGCTGTATCCACATCATTGGTCACGCGCGAAAGGGTATCTCCTTGTGAATGACGGTCAAAATAGCCAAGTGGCAAACGATTGATTTTTTCAGCGATTGCTGTCCGCAAGCGTTTTGAAAAATGCTGAATGCTCGTTGAAAAGATATAGGCCTGTGTATAATTAAGGATAGCTCCAAATACATACAGAACAACCAAAAATCCAGCAATGTTTGACACAGCTACCAAGTCGATTTCTGTAGCCAAGCCATCTGAAATCAAGTTAGTAATTTCTTTAATCTTAGTTGGACCATAAACGGTAATGATACTTGAAATGACTGCAGCCACAACTGCTATTAGGAGAGGGAGTTGGAGGCCTGCCATATAAGGTTTGCACTGTTTCCAGACCGAAACTTTTTTATTTTCCATCTTCCAATTCCTCCTTCGATAGTTGTGAGTAGGCAATTTCTTGGTAGACTTCGTTAGTAGCTAGAAGTTCTTTGTGGGTGCCTTGTCCCACGACTTTACCTTGATCCAAAACCAAGATCAGGTCGGCATCCATGATGGTTGAGATGCGTTGAGCAACGATTAACTTAGTCAAGGATTGTGTTTTTTCAGCTAATTCTTGGCGCAAGATCCGGTCTGTCTTGTAGTCCAAGGCTGAGAAAGAGTCATCAAAGATAAGAATCTCTGGCTTACGAGCCAAGGCCCGGGCAATAGCCAAGCGTTGTCTTTGACCTCCTGAGAAGTTGGTCCCACCTTGGGCTACTTCAGAGGACAGACCTGCTTCCTTATCCTCGATAAAGTTCTTAGATTGAGCCAATTCCAAAGCTTGCCACATAGCAGGTTCGCTGAGAGGACTTTCTTTACTCTTACCAAAGTCGAGATTACCCTTAACATCTCCAGAAAAGAGCACAGCTTTTTGTGGGATATAGCCGACCTTATTACGCAAGTCTTCCAAGTTGTAATCTTGCACATCGACACCATCTACTAGGATTTGACCAGATGAGACATCATAAAAACGAGGTATTAGGTTGACTAGAGTAGATTTCCCAGATCCAGTTGATCCGATAAAGGCAACTGTTTGACCTGCTTCGGCTTTAAAAGTAACATGTTCCACAACTGCTTCTGAGTTTTGAGAGTATCGGAAGCTTACATCACGGAATTCCACTTGTCCTTGAACTGAAGAATCTGCAGCCTGTGCTTGACTCGGATTCTTAATAGAAGGATGCAAATCCAAAACTTGGTTGATACGTCCTGCCGAAACCAAGGTACGAGGAAGAACGATAAAGAGTGCTCCCATGAGAAGGAATCCCATCACGACCTGCATAGCATAGGACATGAAGACTACCATATCACTAAAGAGTGGCAGACGTTCTGTCAAACTTGCATCGTTGATGATATAGGCACCAATCCAGTAAATAGCCAGACTCAAACCGCTCGAAATCGCCATCATAATGGGATTCATAATAGCCATCAATCGATTGACAAAGAGATTGAGACGAGTGACTTCATCGTTGGCTGCTTCGAATTTTTCATCTTGGTAATCTTCCGCATTGTATGCGCGAACAACTCGAATCCCAGTCAAACTTTCACGAGTGATGCTATTGAGTTTATCTGTCAATTTTTGGATAACCGATTGTTTTGGAAAGGCCAGAGTCATGAGAACGGTGGTCATCAAGACGTTGACAATAACAGCCACAACGACTGCCCACAGCCAGTATTCCGATTTCCCAAGGATTTTTCCAATGGCCCAGATAGCCATAATTGGCCCACGAGTAACCACTTGCAAGCCCATGGTAAAGAGCATCTGTACCTGGGTAATATCATTGGTCGTCCGAGTCAAGAGACTTGGGATTGAAAAGCGCTTGATCTCTGTCTGCGAAAAATCTAAAACCTGATGAAATACGTCTCTACGTAGATGGGTTGTATAGGATGCTGCAACGCGAGCGGCAAAGAAACCAACCATAACAGATGAAAAGAAAGCCAATAAAGACAAACCAATCATCTTCGCAGCTGGTGACCAGAGTTCACCCAACTGCGTTCCAGACGTTCCCAGTAATTCTGTAATTTGCGAAATATAAGTCGGCACCTCTAACTCGAGATAGACCGAGAAACAAGTGAACAGAATCGTAAGGACGATCATTCCCCACTCTTTTCCTGTAATACGTTTAGCGAGTTTCTTCATTCTCTCCTCCTATCTTCTCAACATTTTCTTGCAACTGACTGAGGACCTTTTCAAAGATTGCTAAGTCTGACTTTGAAACCCCCTCTAGCAGACTCTGATCAATCCGATCAAAAAAAGCTTTAACTTTTTGCATCTGCGAACGCGATTTCTCCGTCAGGCGAACAAATTTTGCCCGCTTATCACTCGGGCTGGCCTCTAGCTCAACCAAACCATTTTGCACCATGCGCTTGACTAAATTACTCGCCACAGATTTGGTAATATTGAGTTCCTGCTCGATATCCTTAATTAAGACCAGATTTTCAGACTGTTCTTGGCAATCTAAAAAACGCAGAACCTGCCCTTGCGGTCCACCCATAAATTCAATGCCACAACGCTTGGCTTCTTTCTGTACCATCAGATGAACCTGGTGTCCAAAACGTTTGAATATTAACATTGGCTTGTCCATGATTGCTCCTTTCTCACGATAAATATAGTTCTCACAAGAACTATTTAAGTTTCCATGAGAACTATTTTATCATTTTCAGAAAAGATGTCAAGAAAAAAGTTTCTATGAGAACTATCTTGGTTTAAATTGACATTAGGCAATATTTTTTCTATAATAAGCACTAACTACTGTGGATAGAAATCCATTCACTCGATGAAGGGAGAAAACTTTCAAATGAAACCAGAAGAACAAAGAGTTTTAGGAATCTTAGCAACCATTTTTGGAGCTATCGCACTTTTAGGGTCCTGGATTCCATTTATTAACTATCTATCGTTTTTCATCGCCATCGTAGCATTTATCTTGGGGATTATCGGCCTTATCGTCAACCTCAAAAAGCGGAAAACAATGGCTATTATTGGAACATCCCTGGCAGTTGCCTCTGTTGTACTTTTCTTTACGACCCAGGTACTGTACGCTAATGTCTACAAAGAGTTTGTCAGGGAGTTTAACCGTTCCTACAGCGAGGCGAGTGCCTCAATGGAACGCGAAGAAGAAAGCGACTTGACAGATGATAGCGCCTATTCCATCCCTGAGGAGGAAGAAGACGACACCTTCACCTGGACCCAAGAACAGTTCGACGCCTTAATCGAAGGTGACCTTGACAACAAAGGAAAAGGTGGTACCAACTACAAGGATATTATCAAAAAACACGGACTACCAGACTCCGAGTTTGACTCCACTATCGGAGGTTATAATACGAGAAAAATCACCTATATCTCCATTGGAGACAAGATCAAGACCGTTACCCTAACTTTTGCAAAAGATGACAATGGGCAGCTCTTGCTCGTCCAAAAACATGCAGTTGGTCTAGGTCAAGGAAAAAGCAAGCAACAAAACGATTCTGAAAGCAGAGTCTAAGTTCAAATATCAAAAAAACGAACAGCTAGTAAAACTGTTCGTTTTTCTATTAGAATCCATCTACGTTTGTGTAGATCTTTTGTACGTCTTCGTCGTCCTCAAGAACGCTGTAAAGTTTTTCAAAGGTTTCAAGGTCTTCGCCTGACAATTCCACTTCAGACTGAGGAATCATTTCCAATTCAGTCACTTGGAATTCTTCGATACCAGACTCACGAAGGGCAACGATAGCCTTGTGAAGGTCTGTTGGAGCTGTGTAAACCGTGATTGTTCCTTCTTCTGCTTCTACATCGTCCACATCCACATCTGCTTCTAGCAATTGCTCAAAGACTGCATCAGCGTCCTCACCCGCAAATACGATCACACCCTTGTTATCAAAGAGGTATGAAACTGAACCTGAAGCACCCATGTTTCCGCCGTTTTTACCAAAAGCTGCACGGACATTGGCTGCGGTACGGTTAACGTTTGAAGTCAAGGTATCCACAATCAACATAGAACCATTTGGTCCAAAACCTTCGTAACGTCCTTCTGTAAAGGTTTCGTCTGTGTTTCCTTTTGCTTTATCAATCGCTTTATCGATAACGTGTTTTGGCACTTGGGCTTGTTTCGCACGGTCGATAACGAATTTCAAAGCAGTGTTTGATTCTGGGTCTGGATCACCTTTTTTAGCTGCTACATAGATTTCTACACCAAATTTTGCATATACTTTAGAGTTAGCTCCATCTTTAGCCGTTTTCTTGGCTACGATATTGGCCCATTTACGTCCCATTAGGAATCTCCTTTTTTCACATTTTAATCTTTCTTATTATAACACAAGTTTTTTCGATTTTCACTAGAGGAAATGGATTTTATTCAGCAAATCCAGCTAGGATTGTCCTTTGGCTGCCAAGATTGCCTTGCCTTCTTTTATCAGGGGATGGCGAAAAAGTGAAAAGTACAGTTGGGTAGTCATGGCAACCCAGATAAGGGGTTCGCAAAGGATAACTCCCCTATAGCCTGCCCAAGGGATAATCAAAACCACAAAAACGATTTTCCCGATTAGTTCTATAAAGCTGGAAACTAGAGGAAGGACTTTCTGCCCCAAGCCCTGCAAGCAATTCCGATAAATCAGCAAGAGGCTCAAAATCGGATAAAAGACTGAACTGATTTGCAGGTAGAGGCTACCATTGTCTATCAAGTAACTATCCGTCGAACTGGCCAAGAAAGAAACCAAGGTAGGACTGGCAAAAAAGAGGAGAATACAAACAAAACCTGCCCAGGACATGCTCAAACGACTCCCAATACCAAGACCTTGAACTATGCGGTCTGGTCGCTTAGCCCCGAGATTTTGAGAGGCAAAGGTCGTCATAGCAGAAGAAATTGCCGTCATCGGAAGCAGAGCGAAGGCCATAATGCGTCGAGCTGCCGTCTGGGCACTGATAATCACAGCTCCAAAGGTATTGACAGAAGACTGTAAAATCACACTACCAATGGACACAATCGAACTCATCAGACCCATAGCCAAACCTTGCTCCAAGAGATCCGCATACAAGGCCTTGTTCCATTTAAAATGCTTGAGTTGAGGAAGCAGTTCTGGAACACTCTTGCGGATATAATAAAAGCAGAGAACCGCTGATAAGCCTTGCGAGATAATGGTAGAAAGGCCTGCAGATTGAACTCCCAGATGCAGTTGCGTAATAAAATACAAATCCAGAACCACATTAACCAAAGCAGAAAAAATCAGGAAGCCAAGAGCTGCTAGACTGTCTCCAATGGACCGCAACAAACCCGCAAAGAGATTATAAGCGAAACTGACGCCTACACAAGTCACAATCATAGAAATATATTGATAGGATTGAGGGAGGATTTCTGCAGGGGTATCTAAATATTGCAAGAGTGGATACAGACCGACAAATCCCATCAGCATGACCAAAATACTGAGAAGCCCTCCTAAAATCCAAGTTGCTGCTACTGCTTCTTTAATTTTAGTGAAATTACGAGCCCCATAATAGCGAGCAATGACAATCCCCATCCCATTGCCAACACCAAGCGTAAAGCCTATAATCAAGTCAAAAATGGCAGTTGTCGCCCCTACTGCTGCCAAGGAATCTTGACCAAGAAAACGCCCAACAATCAAGACGTCAGCTGTATTATAAAGCTGTTGGAAAATATTTGACAGCAAGATTGGAAAGGCAAAGCTTAACAGCGCAGGAAGAATGGGACCATGTATCAAGTCCACAGATCGTTTCTTATTCATAAAGCTATTATATCAGCTTTCTAAAGGAGCGACAAGGCTCTGTCACTAAGTTTGCAATCAATTGCTTACAGAGAGACAATTTGCTATAATCAAGAAAAGGAGGTCATTTATGAGTTTGACCAGTCAATTAATTACCGATGTATTTCCCGATCTGGATAAGGTTGAAAAGCTAAACAAGGAAGCCTTCCCTGAAGAAGAACGAGTCCCTCTGTCTGAGTTCTTGCGCTATCAGGACCGAGATGATGCCCACTTCTTTGCCTTTTATAACCAGGAAGAGTTTGTCGGCTTTGCTTTCTCTATTTCCAACCCAAAAGCTTTCTATATCAGTTTTTTTGCCATCATGCCCCACCTGAGAAGCCACGGGTACGGAAAGGAAATTATCGAAAAGCTAACCGATTTTTACCAGCGAACCATGTTGCTGGAAGTCGAGCGATTAGATGAGGAATGCGATAACTTGGAGCAAAGGAAGGCCCGCATGGACTTCTATCGCCAAAATGGCTTTAAATCAGCCAACGCTTTTCTAGAGTACGATGGTTTGAGTTTTGAAATTCTTTACCGTGGCGACCATTTTGACGAAGAGGCCTATCGCGACATCTTCCAAAAGTTACAGAATGAACATTATTTTGACTTTCATATAGAGTATCGTCGTTTTAGTGACCATTAAACAAGACTTATCCATCTGGTGAAGAACCTCTCTTTTTCGATAGAAGCTACATATAAAAATGCATGTAATTTACGATTACATGCATTTTTTATTTTCAACTGATCAGAATAAACTTTTATTCTCTCTATGGCTTAAGCTTCTGCATTGCCTTCTGGAAGAAGGAAGTAGAGAACAGCATAAGCTAAGATTCCAGAACCACCAAGTAGGGTGAAGATGATCCAAAGTGCACGAACAAGTGTGTGGTCCATGTTAAAGTAGTCAGCGATACCAGCACAAACACCAGCAATCTTTTTGTCTTGTACGTTACGAACAAGGCGTTTTTCCATTATAGTAGTCTCCTTTTTATAGAATGGTTTAATTTTATCATCAAATTAAAAAAATTGCAACAGTTTTTTTAATTTTTTTGATTAAATACTCTTTTATTACCCTTTTAAAGCTTATGAACACTTAATAATTAAACATAAAAAGCAGAGAAAGACTTCTCCGCTTTTATTTTTAATCTTCAATTTCGATTTCAAGTCCGTCGCCTAGGTCAAGTGTTACTTCTTGGTTAGGTGCTAAATCTTCTGCGACAGAGGTAGTAGTTGTCCCTTCTTCATCTTCAATCAAACCATATTGAACACGGACTTGGTGGTCAATGGCATCAAAAATCTCTGGGTGATCCGCCAAGTATTTCTTAGCATTTTCAGATCCTTGTCCGATTTTTTCACCCTTGTAAGAGTACCATGCTCCCGCTTTTTGGATGATATCGAGATCACTTGCGATCTTCAAGAGCTCACCAGTCTTAGAGATTCCTTCTCCGTACATGATTTCAACAAAGGCTTCCTTAAATGGTGGAGCCACCTTGTTTTTCACGACTTTGATCTTGGTTTCCTTACCGACATTGGTATCTTTTTGGTCACCAGTTCCCTTGATTTGTGTGCTTCCACGAACATCCAAACGGACTGAAGCGTAGAATTTCAGAGCACGTCCACCAGGAGTTGTTTCTGGATTTCCAAACATGACCCCAACTTTTTCACGCAATTGGTTGATAAAGATGGCAATTGTTTTGGTTTTATTGATAGAAGCACCAAGTTTACGCATGGCCTGGCTCATCATACGAGCTTGCAAACCAACGTGGCTGTCTCCAATGTCCCCATCGATTTCTGCACGAGGTACAAGGGCCGCAACTGAGTCAATAACAACAAGGTCAACTGCACCTGAGTCAATCAATTTTCCTGCAATTTCAAGACCTTGCTCTCCTGAGTCTGGTTGTGACAAGAGCAATTCGTCAATGTTCACACCAAGGGCTGCTGCATAGGCTGGATCAAGGGCATGCTCCGCATCGATAAAGGCAGCGATACCACCTTCTTTCTGTGCTTGCGCAACAGCGTGAAGGGCAACCGTTGTCTTACCAGATGACTCCGGACCGTAGATTTCGATGATACGCCCCTTTGGATAACCACCTGAACCGAGTGCAATATCAAGCGCCAAAGAGCCTGAACTCATCACTTGCACTTTTTGCTCTGCACGCTCACCCAAGCGCATGATTGAGCCTTTACCAAAGTCTTTCTCAATCAATTTAAGAGCATCGTTCAAGGCTTTTTCGCGGTCAGCTCCAAATTTTTTCCCAATTTCATCTAATTTTTTTGTTGGTTTTTTCGCCATTTTTTTCTCCTATATTCTACTGGTCCTTAGACCTATCTTTCATTATACCAAAATTTAGTCACTTAATAAAGCCTTGCGAACTAGGTTAAAGGCATGCATGACCGCAATATGTCGAACATCTGCTCGACTCCGTCCGGCAATATTAGCCTTGATCACCTCTGTCCCTTTTGCATGTGCCAGTCCAATAAAAACTGTGCCAGCTGGATGCCCCTCTAAGCTATCTGGTCCTGCAACCCCCGTTAAACTAACTCCATAATCTGACTGAATCTTAATTCGTGCTTGCTCTGCCATTTTTCGAGCCGTAAACTCAGAAACGACACCGTGTTCTTTTAGCTCTTGCTCGGAAATATCCAACATCTTGGACTTTTCTTCTAGGCTGTAAGTGACAAAACCGCCATTAAAGATAGCTGAAACGCCCGAAAAGTCTGCTAAAGTAGCCTGAAAAAGACCTGCCGTCAAGCTTTCTGCCGCAGTAATGCTTTTCTGTCTCTTCTTTAGCTCTTCTACAACGACACTTGCGAGACTGGTTTCTTCCCCATATCCATAACAGATGTCTCGCAGAGAAATTCCCTCGAAAGTTCGGCGACTCAAGATTTGATTTTCTAAGATATCCAGTGCTTGATCAGCCTTTTCTTGACTAACTGCTTTTGTAGACAAGCGCAAAGTCACTTCTCCCGTCTTGGCATAAGGCGCCAAAGTCGGATCGGTTTGATGGTCAATTAAATCCGCCAAAATGGTCACCAACTGACTCTCACCAATTCCAAAGAAACGGAGCACTCGTGAGTATAACTTGGTACCAGTCATTAACTTGGGTAAGAGTTGATTTAAGACCATAGGCTTCAACTCACTAGGCGGTCCTGGAAGGACCACGTAGGTTACGCCATCCACTTCCGACACCCCTCCTACTGCTAAACCTGTCTCATTTGGCAGTGGAGTTGCCCCTTCTACAATTTGGGCTTGGCGCTCATTATTCGGTGTCCGAGCATAGTCAGGTCTATGGGCAAAAAAGATATCCAATTTCTCTTGAGCTTGAGGGTCAAACACTAGATCTTTTCCTAAAAATTTTGCCAGAGTTTGTTTGGTCAAATCATCCTCAGTTGGTCCCAAACCACCTGTCAAAATCACAAGATTGCTACGTTGACTCGCAATCTCAAGCAAGGACAAAAGACGAGCTTCATTATCTCCAACAGCTGTTTGGAAGTAGACGTCTACCCCGATTTCGGCTAGTTTCTCTGATAAAAACTGAGCATTGGTATTGATAATCTGCCCTGTTAAAATTTCTGTTCCTACAGCAATAATTTCTGCTTTCATGTTTCCTCCTACTTATCTATTCGAATTTTTTTGAAAAAATCGCAGGAAATTTCCCACGATTTGATTCTTTTCTTATTCTGCTTCTTCGTTTGAAACGTTAGTACTGGTTGAAGGTGCTGTCCGACCAAAGGCTGTTTCGTACAGTACCGCATTGGTTTCCAATTCTGTCACCGGCTCTTTACCTAGTGAACGACGCAAGAGATTTTGCATTTCGAGCATATGTTCTGAAGTGACGATTTGATAAGAAATCCCCTGCAACTCAGCATCTTCTCCACGTAATTGATGGGTTTCAATATTCTTGAAAGAATCTTGATAACCGAGCAATTGTGGAATACTCTTTGCTGAAAGATCTACGTTGGTCTGCATATTGTTGCTCAATGCTTTGAGGATGCCTTGATAGTGGCTCACACTGTTTAGGCTCAAAACTTTCTCAACGATTTTTTGAATGACTTCCCGTTGACGTTTTTGACGACCATAGTCTCCTTCAGGGTCTTGGTAACGCATCCGTGAATACACCAGGGCTTCCTCACCATTCAAGGTTTGTTCTCCAACACCGATGGAAATCTTATTAAACTCTTCTTGGTCAGCAATCGAAATTGGGAAACCAAGTGTATTGTTGACAGTGATCCCACCAACTGCATCCACCAATTGTTGAAGTCCCTGCATGTTAACCATCACATAGCGGTCAATGTGGATATTCATCATCTTTTGAATAGTAGAAATTGCAAGTTCCGCACCACCATTAGCATAGGCCGCATTGAGTTTAGCTTCCTGAACTTGACCGTTTCCAGTCTCAATCTTGGTCAAAATATCCCGTTCCAAACTCATCATAGTGGTTTTCTTTGTTTTGGGATTAACCGTCAGGAGAATCATGGAATCACTATTTCCCGCCCACGGGTCTGTACGTTCCACATTTCCCGTATCTACCCCCATCAAGAGGATAGTCAGAGGCTCCGTCGCTTCGATAACGTTGGTTTCTTCCCCGATTTTTTTGTAAGTCTTTTTACTTAGGGTTTCTGTTCCCTGTTGGTAGATGGTATAGCCATAAACCGCTACACCTAAAACTGTTACTGCTAGGAAACCTAGCACCATTCCAATTAATTTTTTAATCATCTCGTTATTTATTTATCAGCTTGCCCATAAGACAAACATCTAAAAATATCCCTTCTGCTAAATAGGCTCCTCTTTCTTGTAAGCCTTCTGTGATAAATCCCATTTTTGAATAGAGGTGGACTGCAGCCTCGTTTCGTTTTTGTACACTAAGTTGCAAACGGCGCAAGACGCCACTGACTTTAGCCCACTCGATGCCTTCTTCTAGAAGTATAGTCGCCAAGCCTTGGTTCCAAAATTTCTTGCGAACTGCTAGAAAAACATCACCGATATGTCGAACTCTTAAATGTTGGTCTGCTGTGATATTTAAGACTCCTGCAATCTCATCATTCAGTAAGGCGAGGAGAGTAATTTGATTCTCTGATGCAGCTTGTTTTTCGATAAAAAGAGCCATTTCAGAAGCTGTCATCATGATGCCATTTTCATCTAGGCTAGTAAAGTCTGTCTCTTGACCGACACAATCTAAAAATGCAATCAAGGCTGTAGCATCTGACATCTCTGCCTCACGAATACACAACTCATACTCCATCTTGAAACTCCTTGATGAGTTGTTCAGCCCGAGAGCCATGAGCCGTAAAATGAAGACAACGACCATCAGCTTCTTTCAAAATTTCCAACTCCAAGTAAGAATCTGGTAAATCTTCACCCAAAAGATGCCCCCACTCAATAACAGTCACACCGCCACCAAAGAGAAACTCATCCAAGTCAATAGAATCAGCATCACCTTCGATACGGTAGACATCCAAGTGGTAAAGTGGCAAACGTCCTTCATACTCTCTGACAATGGTATAGGTTGGACTTTTAATCATCTGACAGATATCCAAGCCCTTGGCAAGGCCTTTTGTAAAGGTTGTTTTACCCGCACCTAACTCTCCAGTCAAGATTAGAACATCGTCTTTTTGAAGCAAATGACCTAATCTTTCTCCGAGAGCTAGAAGCTCTTCTTCATTTTTTGTGTGCATGCTACTATTATACCAAAAAGTTTTCTTTTGTGTGAATTTTCTTTATGGACTTACTATAACAATTTTGAAAAATTCTCCTCCACTTAAAAGAATACAACTATTGAAAAAACAAACAAGATATCCCGAATCAGGTGTCCATAAAAGGAGATTTCCCTTTGAATACATTTTGGAAAAAGAAAACGTGCGCATAGAAAACCAACACTGATATAAAGGAGAATCGAGAAAATCACTAAGGGATTCCTCAAGAAAACCATCGTAGCTAGAACGGAAATGACGACTGTTTTCTTTTTATTTAGGTGATTTTCTATATCGCGAAAAATTTTATCAAAAGGTAAGAAAATCAATAGATCTACTCCTAGCAAGAAAAAGAAGGAGGGTAAAAAGAGGTCAACCAATTCCTGCTGCAATTCGCTAGTGGTTTGGATGCTTTCTGAGAGAACCAGACAGGTTGCCAGAAGATTGATTACTAAAAGGAGGTAATAAACAAGGCTCACTTTCTTTTGAACATGTAAAATACTATGTCTAGACTGGTCTGCTGTATGGAAATAATTTATCCCAGCACACAAAACAGAAAATCCTACTATCAAAATCAAAAAATAAACATTGGCCTGTTTTAAAGATAAAAAGGTTTCTTTCCATAATAGACAACTAGAAAAACTAATCTGGATGACTGCAATCAACAACAATAGGCGAATTGATTTTACCATTTCTTTTCCCTCCCTATATGGGATTATACCTTGTGAGGAGTTTGAAATGATTGTTTCCGCCTCAAGTGTTCATTTTTTGTGCTCAACTGACCAAAAAAACAGTTCTGTGTACAACAGAACTGTTTTTTTGCCAGTCTAATCCTTAAACCAGAGAGCAATTTCACGTTTTGCAGAAGCTTCCGAATCGGAGCCGTGAACTACATTTTGAATGGCTTGATTGTCTCCTGCAGCCTTGGCAAAATCTCCTCGGATAGTTCCCGGTAGAGCTTCTTCTGGACGAGTAGCTCCCATCATAGTTCGCCAAGTTTCAATCACTTTCGGACCTGATAGAACGCCCACCACTACTGGTCCTGAAGTCATAAACTGACGGATAGGAGGATAAAAACTTTTTTCAACCAAGTCTTGATAGTGTTGATCAATCAAAGCTTCTGAAACTGCTGAACGTAGCTCTAATTTTTCGAGTTTGAAACCTCGTTGCTCCATTCTTTGCAGAATTTCGCCAACCAGCCCTCTTTTCACACCATCTGGCTTAATGATAAAGAATGTTTGTTCCATATGGACACCTCCTTGGCATTTTAGTTCTTCTATTCTACCATACTTTATGAAAAAGCGGGAAAATTTTCTGAAATAAAACAAAGAGAACCCAAAGGTTCTCTTGTTTGCTTTTATTCTACTGTTTCCTCAACTTGGATTTCCACAGTTTCATCTACTGGAGCGTTTTCTGCCTCTTCTTGTTCTGGAGCCAGATATTCTGCTTCATTGATAGCTTGTGGTTCAAGGTTACGGTAGCGAGCCATACCAGTACCAGCTGGGATGATCTTACCGATGATAACATTTTCCTTGAGTCCAAGGAGATGATCTTTCTTACCACGGATGGCCGCATCTGTAAGGACACGAGTTGTTTCCTGGAAGGAAGCTGCTGACAAGAAACTATTTGTTTCAAGTGAGGCTTTGGTGATTCCCATAAGAACTGGGCGACCAGTCGCTGGAACTCCACCTGCGATAAGAACATCCTTGTTAGCATCTGTAAAGTCGTTGATGTCCATGAGGGTACCCATAAGAAGGTCTGTGTCACCTGGATCCATGACACGAACTTTACGGATCATTTGACGAACCATTACCTCGATGTGTTTGTCACCGATTTCTACCCCTTGGCTACGGTAAACTTTTTGTACTTCACCGAGAAGGTAAGTTTCAACTGACAAGACATCACGAACAGCAAGGAGACGTTTTGGTTGGATAGAACCTTCTGTCAATGCTGCACCGCGAGAGACTTGGTCTCCAACTTCGACACGCATACGGGCTGTAAATGGTACCACGTATTCGCCTTCTCCAGTTTCACCCTTAACGAAGACTTTCTTGGTACGAGTTGACGCGTCTTCTTCGATGGCAGTAACTTGTCCTTTGACCTCTGTGATGACCGCTTCCCCTTTAGGATTGCGGGCTTCAAAGATTTCTTGGACACGAGGAAGACCCTGAGTGATATCGGTATTTGAGGCAACCCCACCCGTGTGGAAGGTACGCATTGTAAGCTGTGTACCAGGTTCCCCGATAGATTGGGCAGCGATTGTACCAACTGCTTCACCAACTTCAACCGCATCACCAGTCGCCAAGTTGATACCGTAACAGTGACGGCAGACGCCATGACGAGTGTTACATGTAAATACAGAGCGGATAGTAACTTCTTCCACACCAGCATTGACAATTTCACGCGCCTTGTCCTCTGTAATCAACTCATTTGGACCGATGATCACTGCACCAGTTTCTGGATGTTTAACAGTTTTCTTAGTGTAACGACCGTTGAGGCGTTCTTCGAGAGACTCGATCATCTCTTTTCCTTCTGCGATAGAGCGGATCAAGAGACCACGGTCTGTTCCACAGTCGTCCTCACGGATGATAACATCTTGGGCAACGTCAACCAAACGACGAGTCAAGTAACCTGAGTCGGCTGTCTTAAGGGCCGTATCGGTCATACCTTTACGGGCACCGTGAGTTGAGAAGAACATTTCGAGTACTGACAAACCTTCGCGGAAGTTTGAAAGGATTGGCAATTCCATGATACGTCCGTTCGGAGCGGCCATCAGACCACGCATACCGGCAAGCTGTGAGAAGTTTGAGATGTTACCACGGGCTCCAGAGTCCATCATCATAACGATTGGGTTCTTAGGATCTTGGTTGGCAACCAAACGTTTCTCCAATTTTTCACGGGCTGCACGCCATTCAGCTGTAACAGCGTTGTAGCGCTCGTCGTCTGTGATCATACCACGACGGAATTGTTTGGTGATTTGTTCTACACGTTTGTGTGATTCTTCGATGATTTCAGCCTTGTCTTCAACAACTGGGATATCGGCAATACCTACTGTCAAACCTGCAAGAGTTGAGTGGTGGTATCCGAGGTTCTTCATGCGGTCAAGTAGTGCAGAAGTTTCTGTCGTACGGAAACGTTTGAAGATTTCAGCGATGATATTCCCAAGATTTTTCTTCTTGAATGGAGGGTTGAGTTCAAGATTGCGAATAGCTTCCTTGATATCTCCACCTAGTGGCAAGAAGTACTTAGCTGGAACACCTTCTGTTAAGTTGGCATTTGTTGGTTCTTGCAAGTAAGGCAGACCCTCTGGCATGATGTCGTTGAAGAGGATTTTACCAACTGTTGTCAGCAAGACCTTGTGTTTTTGCTCTTCTGTCCATGGTTTGTTGAGGCTATCTGTCGCGATACCAACACGTGAATGGAGGTGAACATAACCATTGCGGTAAGCCATAACCGCTTCGTCACGGTCTTTGAAGACCATTCCTTCACCTTCACGACCAGCTTCTTCCATGGTCAAATAGTAGTTACCCAAAACCATGTCCTGAGAAGGAGTAACAACTGGTTTACCATCTTTCGGGTTCAAGATGTGCTCAGCAGCAAGCATAAGGATACGCGCTTCTGCTTGGGCTTCTTCTGAAAGCGGTACGTGGATGGCCATTTGGTCCCCGTCAAAGTCGGCATTGTAGGCTTCACAGACAAGCGGGTGCAAGCGAAGGGCCTTACCATCAATCAAGACTGGCTCGAAGGCTTGGATCCCCAAACGGTGAAGGGTCGGTGCGCGGTTCAAAAGTACTGGGTGTTCTTTGATTACTTCTTCAAGAATATCCCAGATACGTTCGTCTCCGCGTTCCACCAAGCGTTTAGCCGCTTTGACGTTCTGCACGATGTCACGAGCAACGATTTCACGCATGACGAATGGTTTAAAGAGCTCGATCGCCATTTCACGTGGCACCCCACATTGATACATCTTAAGCGTTGGACCAACGGCGATAACGGAACGTCCTGAGAAGTCAACACGTTTACCGAGCAAGTTTTGACGGAAGCGCCCTTGTTTCCCTTTAAGCATGTGGCTCAATGATTTCAGTGGACGGCTACCTGGTCCTGTGATTGGACGACCACGACGACCGTTGTCAATCAAAGCGTCAACCGCTTCTTGAAGCATACGCTTCTCATTTTGAACGATGATACCTGGTGCGTTCAACTCAAGCAAACGAGCCAAGCGGTTGTTACGGTTGATAACACGGCGGTAAAGGTCGTTCAAGTCAGATGAGGCAAAACGGCCACCATCCAACTGCAACATTGGACGAAGGTCTGGTGGAATAACTGGAAGGATGTTGAGAATCATCCATTCAGGTTTGTTTCCAGACTTGTAAAAGGCATCCAAAACATCCAAACGACGGATGGCTTTGACACGTTTTTGTCCAGTAGCTGTCTTCAACTCTTCTTTGAGTTCGGCAATTTCTTTTTCAAGATCTACTTGTTTCAAGAGGTCTTGGATGGCTTCGGCACCCATTTTGGCAACGAATGATCCATAACCATACTCACGCAAGCGCTCACGGTATTCGCGCTCTGTCATGATAGACTTGTGCTCAAGTGGTGTATCCTTAGGATCAATCACCACATAAGCCGCAAAGTAGATAACTTCCTCGAGGGCACGAGGGCTCATATCAAGAGTCAAGCCCATACGGCTTGGAATCCCCTTGAAGTACCAGATGTGAGATACAGGAGCTTTCAACTCGATGTGCCCCATACGCTCACGACGAACTTTTGTACGCGTTACTTCAACCCCACAGCGGTCACAAACAATCCCTCTGTAACGAATGCGTTTGTACTTACCACAAGCACATTCCCAGTCTTTTGTAGGACCAAAGATGACTTCATCAAAGAGTCCTTCACGTTCTGGTTTCAACGTACGGTAATTGATTGTTTCAGGTTTTTTGACTTCTCCATAAGACCATGAACGGACTTTGCTTGGAGAAGCTAGGGTGATTTGCATACTTTTAAAACGATTTACATCAACCACTATTTCTTCCCTTTCTATTCTAAGTGAACTGCTTATTCTTGTTCAGCAGCTTCTTCTGTTGCTTCCGCTTTTGTTGCTTTCTCAGCTTCTTCAGCTTCAAAGGCTGCTTTAGCCTCTTGGGCTGCTTTTTCGCGGGCTTTTTCAAGGTCATCTACGTGGATGACATCTTCGTCCATTCCTTCATCCAAGTCGCGAAGTTCCACTTCTTGGTCATCTTCATCAAGGACACGCATGTCAAGACCAAGAGATTGCAATTCTTTCACAAGAACTCGGAAGGATTCTGGAACACCTGGTTTTGGAATTGGTTTTCCTTTTGTAATGGCTTCATAAGCTTTCAAACGTCCGTTGATATCGTCAGACTTGTAGGTCAAGATTTCTTGAAGGACATTTGACGCACCGTAGGCTTCAAGAGCCCAAACCTCCATCTCACCGAAACGTTGTCCACCAAACTGAGCTTTACCTCCGAGTGGTTGTTGGGTAACGGTTGAGTATGGTCCGACTGAACGAGCGTGCAATTTATCATCAACCATGTGGTGGAGTTTGATCATGTACATGACACCAACTGATACACGGTTGTCAAACGGCTCACCTGTACGTCCGTCGTAAAGGATTGTCTTAGCATCGCTATCCATACCTGCTTCTTTAACAGTGTCCCAAAGGTCTTCAGAACTTGCTCCGTCAAAGACTGGTGTTGCGATGTGGATACCAAGAGTACGGGCTGCCATACCAAGGTGGAGCTCCATAACCTGACCGATATTCATACGCGATGGCACCCCAAGTGGGTTCAACATGATATCGACTGGAGTTCCGTCTGGAAGGTAAGGCATGTCTTCTACAGGAACAATACGAGAGACAACCCCTTTGTTTCCGTGACGTCCGGCCATCTTATCTCCGACCTTGATCTTACGTTTTTGAGCGATGTAGACGCGAACCAGCATGTTAACACCTGATTGCAACTCATCTCCATTTGCACGTGTAAAGATCTTAACATCACGAACGACACCATCGGCACCGTGAGGTACTCGAAGAGAAGTATCACGCACTTCACGAGACTTGTCTCCGAAGATAGCGTGCAAGAGACGTTCTTCAGCTGAAAGGTCTTTTTCACCCTTAGGTGTGACTTTACCTACAAGGATATCCCCTTCTTTAACCTCAGCACCGATACGGATAATACCCATTTCGTCAAGGTCTTTAAGAGCATCTTCCCCAACGTTTGGAATTTCACGAGTAATTTCTTCAGGCCCAAGCTTTGTATCGCGCGTTTCTGATTCGTATTCTTCGAGGTGGACAGATGTGTAGACATCGTCTTTGACCAAGCGTTCGCTCATGATAACGGCATCCTCGAAGTTGTAACCTTCCCATGTCATGTAGGCAACGATTGGGTTTTGTCCAAGCGCCATTTCCCCTTTTTCCATAGAAGGTCCGTCAGCGATAAAGTCGCCTTTTTCAACGACATCGCCAACTTTAACGAGAGTGCGTTGGTTGTAAGCAGTACCTGAGTTTGAACGACGGAATTTTTGGATGTGGTAAACGTCCAATGAACCATCTTCGCGGCGTACTTCTACCTTGTCAGCATCTGCGTATGTAACTTTACCATCATACTGGGCAATAACAGCAGCACCAGAGTCATGAGCTGCTTGGTATTCCATACCAGTACCAACGTAAGGTGCTTTTGGATCAATCAATGGCACGGCCTGACGTTGCATGTTGGCACCCATGAGGGCACGGTTGGAGTCATCGTTTTCCAAGAAAGGAATACATGCTGTCGCAACGGCAACTACCTGTTTTGGTGACACGTCCATGTAGTCAACCACTTCTGCTGGATACTCTTGGTTGACCCCTTGGTGACGTCCCATGACAACTTTTTCAGCAAAGGTTCCATCTTCGTTAAGACGAGAGTTGGCCTGCGCTACAGTGAATTCATCTTCTTCATCGGCTGTCAACCAAACGATTTCATTCGTAACAACACCTGTTTCACGGTCAACCTTACGGTATGGTGTTTGAACAAATCCATACTTATTCAAGTGTCCGTAAGATGACAAGTTATTGATCAAACCGATGTTAGGTCCTTCAGGTGTCTCGATTGGGCACATACGACCGTAGTGAGTGTAGTGCACGTCACGAACTTCATATCCAGCACGGTCACGAGTCAAACCACCAGGTCCCAAGGCTGACAAACGGCGTTTGTGAGACAACTCAGAAAGCGGGTTGTGTTGGTCCATGAACTGTGACAACTGTGATGAACCAAAGAATTCTTTAACCGCAGCTGTTACAGGACGGATATTGATGATTTGTTGTGGTGTTAAAACTTCATTGTCCTGAACAGACATACGTTCACGGACATTACGTTCCATACGAGAAAGTCCAAGACGTACTTGATTGGCAAGCAATTCACCAACTGCACGGATACGACGGTTTCCAAGGTGGTCGATATCATCCACACGTCCGATACCTTCTGCCAAGTTGAGGAAGTAGCTCATCTCAGCAAGGATATCTGCAGGAGTTACAACACGAACCTTGTCGTCTGGATTGGCATTTCCGATGATGGTTACAACACGGTCTGGATCCGTTGGGGCAACAACCTTGAATTTTTGAAGGAGAACTGGTTCTGTCAAAACAGCTGCATCGTTTGGAATATAAACGATCTTGTTCAAGTCGCCATCCAAGTGGTGCTCGATACTCTCGATCACGCTACGAGTCATGACGGTACCAGCTTCTACCAAGATTTCACCAGTTTCAGGGTCTACCAATGGCTCCGCAATGGTTTGGTTGAGCAAGCGTGTTTTAACGTTGAGTTTTTTATTGATCTTGTAACGACCAACAGCTGCCAAATCGTAGCGGCGTGGGTCAAAGAAACGTGCTACAAGCAAGCTACGTGAGCTTTCAGCAGTCTTAGGCTCACCTGGACGAAGGCGTTCGTAGATTTCTTTCAAGGCTTCGTCTGTACGAGAGTCCATTGGATTCTTGTGGATATCTTTTTCAATAGTGTTGCGAACCAATTCGCTATCACCAAAGATATCAAAGATTTCATCATCACCTGAGAAACCAAGTGCACGAACCAAGGTCGTAAATGGAATCTTACGAGTACGGTCGATACGAGTATAAGCGATGTCTTTTGAGTCGCTTTCAAGTTCCAACCAAGCTCCACGGTTAGGGATAACAGTAGAACCGTAGCCCACTTTACCGTTCTTGTCTACTTTATCATTAAAGTAAACACCTGGTGAGCGGACCAACTGAGAAACGATAATACGTTCACCACCGTTGATGATGAAAGTACCCATTTCGGTCATGATTGGGAAATCACCAAAGAAGACTTCTTGGGTCTTGATTTCGCCTGTTTCTTTATTGATCAAGCGGAAGGTTACAAAAATTGGTGCTGAGTAGCTAGCATCGTGGATACGAGCTTCTTCGAGCGTGTATTTGGGTTCCTTGATTTCATATCCAACAAATTCCAACTCCATTGTGTCTGTGAAGTTTGAAATTGGCAATACATCTTCAAACACTTCCTTAAGACCGTGATCTAGGAAATCTTTGAATGAATCCGTTTGAATTTCAATCAAATTTGGTAAGTCAAGAACTTCTTTGATTCTTGAAAAACTACGACGGGTACGATGTTTCCCGTATTGAACGTCATGTCCTGCCAAGATGATTCTCCTTTGTAAATAAATTCCAAGCCTTGTCAATCAGGCTTTTCTAATCGTCATATGGTTTTTAAAACCCCTATCACCGTGTCCCTTTGACGAATTTTCAGAATCTTTAAATCTTTGTTACAAGCACTCAAAAACCTGAAAAAAAGCACAAAAAGAGCAGCTAAATCTGACTTTTTCAGAAGATTTAACTGCTGTGAGCCTTGTCTGGACAATATTTCAGACAAAACCTACGACAAATGATTACTTTTATTATACCTTATTTAGCTAGATTTTTCAAGGTTTTTTTACTATTTTTTAAACAATCTTTTCCTATATATTATTTTAAAATTTCAAGAGAATGAAGCATTATATTTTCTCTCAAAAATCAGGAAAACGCTTGCACTAATGTTTACCTCGTGCTATACTGTTAGGGAACAACTACACAAGGAGAATTGTGATGAAAAAGATCCCATCTCAAACTGAGAAAAAAATGATTTATGGTATCCGTTCCTTGAAGAACGGAACTGGTTCTGTCCTTATTGGTGCCAGTATTGTCTTGCTTTCTGCTACAATGCCAACTATTTCGGCCAACGAAAACCTTCCTCAAACTCAGGAAAATACCAGCGCTGTGACCAAGGCCCCTACTGAGATTGAAACGAGTCAAACTCAAACGGAAACGCCTATTTCTGAACAAAAGAATGCAAACGCTTCCCTTGATTCTAAAAAAGAAGCTCCAGCTGTGGAAACTACTACGGTACCAGAAACACCTAAAACAGAAGATGCTGCTACAAGTCAGGCTAATAGCGCGGAAGAGAAAGTAGATGCCAGCACTTCGGCGCCAACTTCAGATCAAAAACCACAAGCTGACACATCTTCTGAAGAACCCATCGCAGACAACCACTTCCGCATCCACGTAAAAAAACTCCCAGAAGAAAACAAAGATTCTCAAGGTCTTTGGACTTGGGACGATGTTGAAAAACCGTCTGAAAACTGGCCCAATGGAGCCAAGTCCTTCAAGGATGCCAAGCAAGATGACTACGGCTATTACCTAGATGTCAAACTCAAAAATGAGCAAGCCAAGAAAGTCAGCTTCCTTATCAACAATACCAAAGGAGATAACTTGACTGGGGACCGTTCGGTAGAGCGCCTCTCTCCGAAAATGAACGAGGCCTGGCTAGATGAAAACTACAAGGTATACAACTACCGCCCTCAACCAGCAGGAACTATTCGTGTCAACTACTACCGCACCGATGGCAACTATGATAAAAAATCTCTTTGGTATTGGGGCGATGTCAAAAACCCAAGCAGTGGAGAATGGCCTGACGGTACTGACTTTACCGCAACTGGAAAATATGGTCGCTACATTGATATCCCACTCAATGAAGCTGCAAGAGAATTTGGATTTTTATTACTAGACGAAAGCAAGAAAGGCGACGATGTGAAAATCAGAAAAGAAGATTATAAATTCACTGATCTAAAAAATCACAGTCAGATTTTCCTCAAAGATGATGACGAAACCATCTACACCAACCCCTACTACGTTCACGATATCCGTATGACTGGTGCCCAACACGTGGCTAAATCTCGTATCGAAAGCAGTTTTTCTACCCTCGTTGGAGCTAAGAAAGACGATATCCTCAAACACTCCAGCATCACTGATTACCAAGGGAATAAAGTAGCTATCACAGACGTGGAAGTGGATGAGGCAGGTAAAAAAGTGACCTACATCGGCAACTTCTCTGACACCCAACACCCGTACACTGTCAGCTACAATTCAGACCGCTTTACCACACGTTCAAGCTGGCGCCTCAAGGATGAATCCTACAGTTACGATGGTCCACTCGGCGCAACTCTAAAAGAAGATGGCAAGCGTGTTGACCTCACGCTCTGGTCTCCAAGTGCTGATAAGGTTTCCGTTGTTGTCTATGACAAGAAAGACCCTGAAAAAGTAGTTGGAACTGTCGCCTTTGAAAAAGGAGAAAAAGGAACCTGGAAACAAACTCTGGATGCAAACTCTGGTCTCGGTATCAGCAACTACACTGGCTATTACTACCACTACCAGATCGAGCGCCAAGGTAAAACTGTCCTCGTTCTTGACCCTTATGCCAAATCATTAGCGGCTTGGAACAGTGACCTAGCAAAAACAGATGCCGCTCATAAGGTCGCTAAAGCTGCCTTTGTCGATCCAGCGAAGTTAGGTCCGCAAGACTTGACCTATGGAAAGATTCGTAACTTCAAATCACGTGAAGATGCTGTTATCTATGAGGCTCATGTGCGTGACTTCACTTCGGATCCTGCCATCGCAAAAGACTTGACCAAGCCATTTGGTACCTTTGAAGCCTTTATCGAAAAACTAGACTATCTCAAAGACTTGGGTGTGACCCACATCCAGCTCCTTCCAGTCTTGTCCTACTACTTTGTCAATGAATTGAAGAACCAAGAACGTTTGTCTGCCTACGCTTCAAGCAACAGCAACTATAACTGGGGATATGACCCTCAAAACTACTTCTCCTTGACTGGTATGTACTCAAGCGATCCTAAGGATCCAGAAAAACGTATCGCAGAATTCAAAAACCTCATCAACGAGATCCATAAACGTGGTATGGGAGCTATCTTGGATGTAGTCTACAACCATACTGCCAACGTTGATATTTTTGAGGATATTGAGCCAAACTACTATCACTTTATGGACGCAGACGGAACTCCACGTACTAGCTTCGGAGGCGGCCGTTTGGGAACTACCCACTACATGTCTAAACGTGTCTTGGTAGACTCCATCAAGTATCTGGTTGAAACTTACAAAGTAGATGGTTTCCGCTTTGATATGATGGGTGACCACGATGCGGCTTCTATCGAAGAAGCGTATAAAGCTGCACGCGCCCTCAATCCAAATCTTATCATGCTAGGTGAAGGCTGGAGAACCTATACTGGTGATGAAAATACGCCTGTACAACCTGCTGACCAAGATTGGATGAAGAAAACAGATACTGTCGCTGTCTTTTCAGACGACATCCGTAACAACCTCAAGTCTGGCTATCCAAACGAAGGTCAACCTGCCTTTATCACAGGTGGAAAACGCGATATCAATACCATCTTTAAAAATCTGATTGCTCAACCAACTAACTTTGAAGCAGACAGTCCTGGAGATGTTATCCAGTACATTGCAGCCCATGATAACTTGACCCTCTTTGACATCATTGCCCAGTCTATCAAAAAAGACCCTAGCAAGGCTGAAAACTACGCTGAGATTCATCGTCGTTTGCGACTTGGAAACCTCATGGTCTTGACTGCTCAAGGAACTCCCTTTATCCACTCTGGTCAGGAATACGGACGTACCAAACAATTCCTAGACCCAGCCTATAAGACTCCTGTTCCTGAAGATAAAGTTCCAAACAAGTCTCACTTATTGCGTGATAAGGACGGCAAGCCTTTTGTCTATCCTTACTTTATCCATGACTCTTACGACTCTAGTGATGCTGTCAACAAGTTTGATTGGACCAAGGCAACAGATGGTAAAGCCTTCCCTGAAAATGTCAAGAGCCGTAACTACATGAAAGGATTGATCGCCCTTCGTCAATCGACAGATGCCTTCCGACTCAAGAGTCTGCAAGACATCAAAGAGCGCGTCCACCTCATTACTGTTCCAGGACAAAATGGCGTTGAAAAAGAAGATGTGACCATCGGCTACCAAATCACTGCTCCAAACGGTGATGTCTACGCTGTCTTTGTCAATGCGGATGATAAGGCTCGTGAATTTACTCTAGGAACTGCATTTGCTCACTTGAGAAAGGCTGAAGTCCTGGCAGATGAAAATCAAGCCGGACCAGTAGGAATCGCTAAACCTCAAGGTCTCGAATGGACTGAAAAAGGCTTAAAATTGAACGCTCTCACTGCCGTTGTTCTCCGCTTGTCTCAAGGTGGTGCCATTGTCGCCCCAGCTGTGGAAGAAAAACCAGAGTTTAATCTTTCTAGCTTGGAAGTTGAACCAGAACAAGGCCAAGCTCAAAACCTAGTAGCAAATCCTGACTCTCAAGAAACTGCTGCAGAGGCTCACTCTCAGAACCTCCTTCCAAACACAGGAACTGAGAGCAAATCCCTCCTTGCCCTTGCTGGATTTAGCATCCTTGCCCTTCTCGGACTTGGATGGTTGATGAAAAACAAGAAAAAGAAATAATGCTCAATGAAAATCAAAGAGTAAACTAGGAAGCTAGCCGCAGGCTTTACTCGAGTACGACAAGGCGAAGCTGACGTAGTTTAAAAAGATTTTCGAAGAGTATAAACTAGCCCTCCTATAGAAAAACACCCCATGATTAGAAGACTCTTCTAGCCATGGGGTGTTGTTTTTATGATACACTTATCTATCAAATCATATATTCTACACTATAGGTTGCATCTGATAAGATACGAGCCAGAAACTGCTTGGTTCGTTCTTCTTGTGGACGACTAAAGAAATCGTGGGGATTGTTCTCCTCTACGATACGGCCTCCATCCATGAAAATAACGTGGTTTGCGACATCTCTAGCAAATCCCATCTCATGCGTGACGACCACCATGGTCACACCTTCTCCCGCCAACTGTTTCAGAACATCCAAAACATCTCCAACCAACTCAGGGTCTAGTGCAGAAGTTGGTTCATCTAGCAAAATGACCTCGGGCTTGACGGCAATGGCACGCGCAATTCCTATTCGTTGTTGTTGCCCTCCAGATAGTTGTGAAGGGTAGTAGTCCTTATAAGCAAGTAAACCAACTTTTTCCAAGGCAGATTCTGCACGTTTGAGCGCTTCTTCCTTGGGAACTTTACGAGCTACGATTAGGCCTTCTAGAATATTTTCCAGAGCAGTTTTATTCGCAAAAAGATTGTAGTGCTGGAAAACAAAGGCTGTTTTTTGGCGAATTTCTAGAATGTCTTTCTTGCTTAATTTGGCTAAGTCATAGGTTTTTCCTGCCAAGGTCAAACGGCCACTATCAGCTTTTTCTAAGTGGTTGAGACAACGGAGAAAGGTCGTTTTCCCCGAACCTGATGGCCCTAAGATAACGACGACATCCCCTTGGTTGACCTGGAGATTGACATCCTCCAGCACCTGCCTCTCACCAAATGTTTTTGCGATATGTTCTACTTGTAACATCCTGTCCTCCTATACAAAACGCGCACTAGATGCTTTTGCACTTTTTTCTTTTTTCACATAGCCTTTTTCCAGTAGAGAGAAGCCCCACTGAATCAAACCACAGATCAAAATATACTGCAAAAAGATCACAAAATATGACTCAAAATACTGGTAACCGTAGGACGCTTCCACACGAGCAATAGCGGTGATATCCTTGATGGTCATAACAAAGACCAGGGAGGTTCCCTTGACGATATTGATCACCAGATTGGCCAAGTTAGGCAAGGCTGAGCGCAAGGCTTGAGGAAAAACAATCCTTAGATAGGCCTGGGGCGTAGTCAAGCCAATCGCATGCGCTGCCTCTAGTTGTCCCTTGTCCACCGTCAAGATAGCTGAACGCAAAATCTCCGACAAACTCCCGACTGTCATCAAACTATAAATGATAAAGGCATAATAGAGAGGATCAAGTTTGAAAATATCAAAGTCACTTCCTATGCTTTTGAGAAATTGATTCAGCAGGCTTGGAAACAAACTATAAAAGAAGAGAATCAATAAAATCGGAGGAGTCGCTCGGATAAAGGCCAGATAGACCAGAGAAAAACTCCTCACACCTCGAACCTTGTAAATCTGCCCCAAGGCTAAAAATAGAGCTGGTAAAAAGCTTAAGACCATAGCCACAATCATGATAATCAAGGTGATTGGCACACCCTTCAAGGTCTCCAGAAAGGTCTTTACAATATAGTCTATATCCATTTCTTACCTCCCTTTTGTTTCCAAAGACTTCTCAAGCAAACGACTCAAGCTAGAAATAACCAAGGCAATCCCCCAATAAAGAAGCGCAACTGCCGTATAGGTTTCCAGAGAGTAGTTCCCTAAATTGCGACTGATCAAGAGATTCCCGGCCCCCATAACATCAACAAAACCAATCGTATAGGCCAAGGCAGCATCCCGCATGAGATTGAGAATAGCAGTTGTTATATTGGGAAGAGCAACTTGAAAAGCTTGAGGAAAAATGATTCTCCAAAAAGTCTGACTTGGAGTCAAACCAATACTAAGCCCGGCCTCTGTCTGCCCCTTTGGAATAGCTTGATAGGCCGCCTTGAAAACCTCGGCAACAATAGCCGCAAACAAGAGAATCATCGTCAAGAGAACAAAAATAGTTTTAGACCAGTTGTTGATATCCAAACCAAGCCACCATTTCAGAAATTCTGGCAAGCCATAAAAGACTAGAAAAAGCAAGACAATCGGCGGTGTACAACGTAGGGTAAAGATATAGCCTTTGGAAATCGCTGCAAAACTCTTGTCATCTCCTACTTGTGCCCAGGCCAAGAGACCTCCAAAAAGGGAACCAAGAAGAGTGGTAAAAAAGAGAATGAACAAGGTCATAGGAAGTGCCTGCCATAAGGTCGGCAAAAACTGAAAGACCTTGGAAAAATCATAAGAAACCATGCAAAACCCTTTCTAGTCTTGGAATTTCTGGTCTAGTCTTTGTCTACATAACTAAAGACATCTTCTTTAAAGTATTGCTGAGATAACTTAGCAAGCGTTCCATCTTCCTTCAACTCTTTGATTGCTTTTTCATATTCTTTAGCGAATTTCTCACCCTTTTCATCACGGTGAATCAAGGGATAAGTTGGAATGCCCTTGTATGGGAACCAGCTGAGTTTATCCGCATATTGGTGGTAAGGGCCATCTTCTGCGGTAACTGCTTTTTCAAAGGACAGTTTGATATCAAAGAAGGCGTCATAACGTCCTTCTAAGACCCAGGCATAGGCATCTGCTACTTTAAAGGATTCTGCTGCTGTTAGCTCAATCGGTGCGTCCTGATGTTTTTCATTGTAGCTGGTGATAACATTCCATTGAGCATTCTGTGGAGAGATGGGAACCAATTTCCCTTTATTCTTAGCAAAGTCATCAATTGTTTTGTATTTCTGTTCATCTTCTTTTCTGACAGTAAATCCGATGATGCTCGCTCCCACTGGTTCAGATGGAATGACAAACTTTTTAGCTCGTTCATCTGTGTACCAAGCTCCCTTGGTTCCGATGTCATACTTGCCTGATTCCAGACCAATCAAGAGGTCATCATCACTGGTACCTGTATATTCAAATTGATAGTTTGCCAACTTCTCATCAACAGCCTTCAAAACAGCTACTTCATAACCATCTGATTCCCCTTTTTCATTGACAAAGTCATAAGGTACGTAGTTTTGTGTATGGGCAACCTTCAAGGTTATGACTTCAGCAGACGAAGCCGTTTCTCCCTCCTTGGCTGGAGCGCCAGCTAAACTTCTCCCGATAATCGTTGCCCCAATTACTGCAACAACTGCTACACCACCGATAATCCATGCTTTTTTACTCATCTTTTTCTCCTTTAGTTTTCAAGCGCTTCTCTCACCCACTGGATACGTTCAACTGCGATATCACTTGGAATGGTACAATCTGCCCCAAGTACCAAGCCCTGTTCCCCAGCTTCTGCAACTAGTTTCTTTGCCTCAGCCTGAATGGCATCCTTGCTACCAGTATACAGTAAGCCTGTCTTGCCATTTTCAAATCCTCCAAGAACCGTACGTCCCTTGAAAATCTCACGACCTTCCTTGAGAGTGATTCCCTCTGGTCCTACAGCCCAGTTAAAGACTTGGGCTGGATAGTCTGCAAAAAGGTGAATATCATTTCGCGCTCCCTCGTAGCCACAGATATGAAGAACTGTGACTCCACCAACAGCACTAGCTGCTTCCAGAACCGTTATCTCGCTAGGTGCAATGACGGCTTGATAATCTGCTGCCGACACTCGTTGATCTTGGATACTCTGCACGCTGAGGTAGATTCCATCAGCACCAGCCTCTTCGATAACAGCTCGGCTGAGACTCGCAATATCCTCTGCAATCACATCCAACACCTTCTTAAGAGCTTTAGGATCTTCCACCAAAAAATCAGCAATGAGATCATCGCCACCAGACACTTCCCCCAGTAGCCACTTGAGATAGGTCACAGGAGCAAAAATATTGTAAATCGCAACGATATCTTCTGTAAACTCTTGCTTGATTTTCTGAACCAAGGCCACCTGCTCTTTTATCCAAGCGTGCTCTGGTCCGAGTGGTTGAATGGTCGCCAATTCTTGAAGTGATTTGCCTTTGGCAATCGCTGGATTTGGATAAGCAAAGTAGCCATCACTCATTAACTTGATAAAGTCTGGCTGAATTTCTCGTATAAAGCGCTTATGGCCCTCGATATTCTTCTCGATAATGACTGGATTTGAGAAACCGTGTAGCCATTCGTCTTCGGATGTGAAATGGTGCCAAAAACCAACTGGCACACGATCAACCTTTTCACCTCTAAATGCTTTTAAAACCCATTCTCTTTTTTCTGACATTCTTATTCTCCATTTCTTACTTTTTCAACTAATAAACTGCTTGCGATATCATTCGAGCGTAGAAAGGGAAGACTGGACTTGGAAAAATCCTGAACTCCACGACATCTCTCTCCATTTTTACAATGCCCATTTTTTACGACGCTTATGGCAACCAAAGCCAGCAAACCGACAACTGCAATGAAGATGCCCCATCTTTTACTTTTCATAACTCCTCCTTTTAGAGAACAGCTGCCTGCCGAATCCAGTCCAACCTCTCTAAGTCAAAGTCATCTGGAACAGTACAGTCAGCTCCCAGAAGAACGCCTTTACTACCCGCTTCAGCCAGCAACCGTCTTGTTTCATCTTGCAATTCCGCCTTGGAACCTTGATAAAGCAAACTTTTTTTGCCATTTTCAAATCCACCTAAAACGGCCTTGCCTGGAAACAACTCTTGACCTTGTGTCAAACTAACATCCTCATGATGAGTCGCCCAGTTGACCACTTGAGCTGGATAGTCCTTAAATATCGTCACATCATTGCTCGCACCTTCAAAACCACAGATATGGAGGATATTGGTCCCACCAACCTGATTGGCTGCCTCCAAAATCGCTATATTGCTCGGTTCGATATAGGTTTGGTAGAGTGCTGGTGTGATGCGCTCATCTTGAATTTCCTGGGTGCTAAGGTAAATCCCGTCAACACCGCCTTGCTGAATGATTTTCTGAGTTAGGGAAGCAATATCTCCTGCGATCACATCTAGAATCACTCTGAATTGCTCAGGATTTTCAAGCAATAGATTAGCCACTTCCTTATCTCCTCGAGAAGTTTCTGTACGGAACCAGCGCTTGAGGTAGGAGATCGGTGAAAAGATATTGTAGAAAGAAGCAATCTCTTCTGTAAAGGTCTCTCGAATCGCTTGTACCACTTCCACCTGTTGCTGAATCCATGGGTGTTCCTCACTAATCGACTCAATAGAAGACAGCTCCTGAATGCTTGCGATCTTAGGACTATAGACATTACTTGGATAAAGGAAAAAACCGTCGCTCATAATTTTGACAAAATCAGGGCGAATCCTTTCCACATAGTTGCGATGCCCATCAACACTTTTTTGAAAGATACGTGGATTATTTAATCCCTGCCCCTTTTCTTCGAGTGTTACAAAATGAAACCAAAATCCGACAGGAACTCTTTCCACTTCATCGCCTCGAATCGCTCTAAAGACTAGATCTCTTTTACTTGCCATACCTCTCTCCTTCCATTTGGATTGAAACCATCTTACCACTCCTTTTCCCCTTTTCCCAATATATATTGACTATCAACTCGATTGGAAATTTTTATATCTATAAAGAAAAAAATCCCTGAAAAGCTTGATGTTACTAGCCTTTCAAAGATTTACTTTATTTTCATCTATTTTTCAAAAAGGAGCTGATATAGATTTTCTATCAAGCCGATTGGAAAATTTTATATCCATCTTCATTCCCAAATTAAGTACATAATTTTATCCTAATACCAAATTACTACTGAAAAATTTATTTTCTCCCAATATTCCCTTGCACAAATCCCGCGAAAACGCTACAATATTAATAGACTATTATTAGGAGGATGGGATTATGAAAATATCCAAAGTTACCATTACAATTGCTTCTACACTTGCTTCCGTCATTTTACTGACTGGCTGTGGTACAAATTCGGCAAATTCACAGACAACACAAAGTAGTACATCTGACAATCAGGTTACAATGACCTATGATCAGTTGCGTTCAAGAGAAAATACTATGTCAACTCTTTGGTATCAAAAAGCAGCTGAAACCAAGGCACTCTATCTACAAGGTTACAATGTCGCTACTAATCGTTTGAAAGAACTACTAAAAACACAGACAGATAAACCCTACTCTATCGTTTTGGACTTAGACGAAACCGTATTAGACAATAGCCCTTATCAAGCGCAAAATGTCAAAGATGGAACAGCATTTACCCCAGAAAACTGGGATGTCTGGGTAAAAAAGGCCGCAGCCAAGGCTGTACCAGGTGCTAAAGACTTTCTCCAATTTGCAGACCAAAACGGTGTCCAAATTTACTATGTATCTGACCGCACGATAGATCAGGTAGATGATACGATCAAAAACCTAGAAAACGAAGGGATTCCTGTACAAAGCCGCGATCATCTCATGTTCTTAGAAAAAGGCGTCAAATCTAAAGAAGGTCGTAGACAAGCAGTCCAAGAAAAAACCAACTTAGTCATGCTACTAGGAGACAATCTTGTGGACTTTGCAGAGTTTTCAAAGACCTCTGAAACTGAGCGCGACCAAAAATTAGAGGAATTACAAAAAGAGTTTGGTGAGAAATTCATCATTTTCCCTAACCCAATGTACGGATCATGGGAAAGTACTGTTTACAATGGTAATAAATTGGATGCCAAGGGTCAAACTGAAGAGCGCCAAAAAAACTTACAAGGTTTTGATAAATAAAATAAGAGAACTATCTACCAGTTTACACCAACCACAAGATATCGTATTTGTGAGAATATCAAAAAAGACGATTTCCGCTTGGATAATCGCCTTTTTTGCTATTTTATCTTGTACTTGGTATAAACTAGTATATATTCCACTAGATAGTATGCTCTATCGCTTGTACCACTTCCACCTGTTGCTGAATCCATGGGTGTTCCTCACCAATCGACTCAACTGATTGGATTTTTTTATAACCCTTCTTTCATGGCAAAGTAAGCACGCACTTTTGGTGCGACTTGCGTTCCAAAAAGTTCAATAGCTCTCAAAACTTGATCATGAGGCATGGAACCAAGCGGTAGATGGAGCATGAAACGGTCCAAGCCTAAATCCTCAATCATGCGAATCAATTTTTCTGCTACCTGGTCTGGATTTCCCACAAACATGGCACCATTTGGACCAACTTGCTCCAAATATTGCTCATAGGTCAACTCCTGCCAGTGTGGACGGTCCTTGGAAATCGCATCCACCACTTGCTTAGTCGGATGGAAATAATCTTTTACAGCCTGTTCGCCATCCTCAGCAATCCAGCCCCAAGAATGAGCCCCCACTTTCAGGTCTTTATCCGCATGACCGGCATCCCTTCCAATCTCACGATAAGCTTGAATCAGCTTTTTAAAATAACGCGGATTGCCACCGATAATGGCATAGACAATCGACAGCCCTGCCCGAGCAATCTTCACTGTTGATTCGACATGGCCACCTGTCGCCACCCACAATGGCAATTTGTCCTGAACAGGACGGGGATAGACTTCTTTGCCAGAAATCGTTTGGGTCAATTGACCTTGCCAATTCACTTTGGTGCTTTCATTTGCCAACTGAAGCAGATCTAACTTTTCATCAAAGAGAGTTTCATAGTCTTTCAAGTCATAGCCAAACAGTGGGAAAGACTCGGTAAATGAACCACGCCCAGCCATAATCTCTGCCCGTCCATTTGACAAGGCATCGATGGTAGCATATTGTTGGAACAAGCGAATCGGATCCATACTCGAGAGAATGCTGACCGCACTAGTCAAACGAATCTTTTTGGTATTGACTGCCCCAGCTGCAAGAACAATCTCTGGCGCCGATACCGCAAAGTCCTCCCGATGATGCTCCCCAATCCCGTACACATCCAAACCAACCTTATCAGCCAGCTCAATTTCTGCCACCAACTGACGAATGCGTTCATCATGACTGTAAATCTGCCCGGTCGCTTCTAGAGCTGTTGTTTCACCAAATGTTGAAATTCCTAATTCTACCATCCTGTTTCCTCGCTATCTCTTTTAGTTTTAGGGTATTTTATCACTAATTAGTTTTATTTCCAATAAATTTGCTCATTAGAAAAAGTCTAGATGAACTAGACTTTCTTAGCTTATTCTACTGTTACTGACTTAGCAAGGTTACGTGGTTTGTCCACATCAAGGCCACGGTGGAGTGTTGCAAAGTAAGCGACCAATTGCGTTGGTACGACCATTGAGATTGGTGAGAGGTAAGGGTGGACGGTCGTAAGGACGATATCGTCTGTCTCTTTAGCAACATTTTCTTCTGCGATAGTGAGAACCTTAGCACCACGGGCTGCAACCTCTTGGATATTTCCACGAGTGTGGTTAGCAAGGATTGGATCTGACAAGAGGGCCAAGACAGGCGTTCCTTCTTCAATCAAGGCAATGGTTCCATGCTTGAGTTCTCCTGCCGCAAAGCCTTCACACTGGATGTAAGAAATCTCTTTGAGTTTGAGGCTCGCTTCCATGGCTACATAGTAGTCTTGACCACGTCCAATGTAAAAGGCATTGCGAGTGGTTTCAAGAAGGTCACGAACCTTGGCATCAATGGTTTCTTTTTCAGAAAGAGTTGATTCGATAGACTGAGCTACGATTGACAACTCATGAACCAGGTCAAAGGCTTGCGCTTTGGCATTGCCGTTTGCCTCTCCGACTGCTTTTGCAAGGAAGGCAAGGGCTGCGATTTGCGCTGTGTAGGCCTTGGTTGATGCCACGGCAATTTCAGGTCCTGCGTGAAGAAGCATGGTATGATTGGCTTCACGTGAAAGGGTTGAACCTGGGACGTTTGTCACTGTCAAGCTTGGGATTCCCATTTCATTAGCCTTGACCAAAACCTGACGGCTATCCGCTGTTTCACCAGACTGACTGATAAAGATAAAGAGTGGTTTCTTGCTGAGAAGTGGCATACCGTAGCCCCACTCAGATGAGATTCCAAGTTCAACAGGTGTATCTGTCAATTCTTCCAGCATTTTTTTAGAAGCAAATCCTGCGTGGTAAGATGTCCCAGCTGCAAGAATGTAAATACGGTCTGCATCTTGAATAGCCTTGATGATAGCTGGGTCAACGACTACTTGACCAGCCTCATCTGTGTAGGCTTGGATGAGTTTACGCATAACCGTTGGTTGCTCATCAATTTCCTTGAGCATGTAGTAAGGATAAGTCCCCTTACCGATATCTGACAAGTCGAGCTCAGCAGTATAGCTAGCACGCTCACGACTGTTACCATCATAGTCTTGAACTTCGACGCTATCAGCCTTGACGATTACCAACTCTTGGTCATGAATTTCCATGTATTGGTTGGTCTCACGAATCATAGCCATAGCATCTGAGCAGACCATGTTGTAGCCTTCTCCAAGACCAATCAAGAGTGGTGATTTGTTCTTAGCGACATAGATGACATCTGGATTTTCAGAGTCAATCAAGGCAAAGGCATAAGAACCACGAATGATGTGAAGGGCTTTTTTGAAGGCTTCAAGAACTGAGAGACCTTCTTCTTCTGCAAATTTCCCAATCAAGTGAACAGCGATTTCCGTATCGGTTTGCCCCTTGAAGTGGTGACCTGCAAGGTATTCTTCCTTGATTTCAAGGTAGTTTTCAATCACTCCATTGTGCACCAAGACAAAACGTCCCGTCTCAGAGCGGTGTGGGTGAGCATTATCTTCCGTTGGTTTCCCGTGAGTCGCCCAACGCGTATGTCCGATACCTGTTGTTCCCTCAACACCAGCTGTCTTGGCAGACAATTCTGCGATACGACCGACAGCCTTGACTAGATGATTTTCAGCACCACCTAGGACAAAAATCCCCGCAGAATCATAGCCACGGTATTCGAGCTTTTCAAGCCCTTGAATCAAAATATCAGTTGCATTTGTGTTTCCAACAACACCAACAATTCCACACATAGTATATACGACACAGACCAGCTGTGCTTTCTCCTTAAATTGGTATAGTCTAATTCTCGCTTTACGGAATCAGCAAAAACAGTATATACTTGTTTTTCTCACTTGTCAAGGATAAAAATTGGTATAGTTTTTCTATCTGGTATTTTATCAAGATTTCACTTGATACCTGACAAGTCGGCATCAATTACTTATAATAAGGGGAGGAGGTATTCGCCATGTGGTTTTTCTTCGCACTTTTATCAGCTATCTTTGCAGCCTTAACGTCAATTTTAGCCAAGATTGGGATTGAAGGAGTTCCATCCAATCTAGCAACTGCTATTCGTACAGTCGTCGTCATTCTTATGGCCTGGGCTATGGTTTTCTTGACCAATAGTCAGACCGAAATTGTCAACATCAGTAAAAAAAGTTGGCTCTTTCTCATCTTATCAGGCTTAGCCACTGGCGCCTCCTGGCTCTGCTACTACAAGGCCCTACAGATGGGCAATGCGACTGAGGTATCTGCTGTCGATAAATTCAGTCTCGTCATTACCCTCGTTCTAGCCTTTTTCTTCCTACAGGATGTCCTGACGTTTAAAACAATTATTGGCTGTATCCTGATTACGATTGGGACCTTGGTGATGATATTGTAATAAAAAGTGAGATGAACACCATCTCACTCTTTTTATTCTTAAAATCCATTATGGTCGCTGAGTTCCTTGAACCAATGGCCTGATTTTTTTAGACGACGTTCCTGTGTTTCCAAGTCAAGCTCAACTAGACCGTAGCGGTTTTTATAGCTATTGAGCCATGACCAGCAGTCAATAAAGGTCCATATTAAGTATCCTTTACAGTTGGCTCCATCTTCAATCGCACGGTGAAGTTCACGAAGATGTCCTTTGACAAAGTCAATACGGTAATCATCTTGAATCATCCCATCTTGACGGAATTTTTCTTCCCCTTCAACACCCATACCATTCTCTGTCAACATCCACTCAATATTACCATAATTTTCCTTGATATTTTGGGCAATATCATAAATCCCTTGCTCATAAATTTCCCAACCACGGTGTGGGTTAATTTTACGGCCTGGCATGACGTAAGGCTCATAGAAATGTTCTGGTAAGAGGGGACTGTCAGGATGTTTGGCAAAACGCGGAGCCATGACACGCAAAGGCTGGTAGTAATTGACTCCAAGAAAGTCCACTGTATGCTGACGAATCAGTTCCAACTCTTCTGCTGTAGAATCTGGTAGTAAATCATGCTCAGCTAAAATTTCCACCAATTCTTCTGGATAAGCTCCCAAGACAGACGGATCTAGGAAAGATTGGGCTTGGAAGAGATCCGCAATGCGAGCAGCCTTGACATCTGCGGGATGCTGGCTACGTGGATAGGCTGGTGTCAAGTTGAGGACAATCCCAATCTTGGAATCAGGCAAAACTTCATGACAGGCCTTAACCGCAAGACTACTAGCCAGTTGCGTATGATAGGCAACCTTAACTGCTACTTTGGCATCTACCTTGTGAGGATAGTGGGCATCGTAAAAATAGCCAAACTCTACGGGAACGATGGGCTCGTTAAAGGTAATCCATTGGTCCACCAAGTCACCGTATGTCTCAAAACAAAAACGAGCATAGTCTTCATAAGCCTTGACAGTTGCCTTATTTTCCCAACCATCGCCGTCTTCTTGGAGGGCAAAAGGCAGGTCGAAGTGATAGAGATTAACTAAGAGACGAATTCCCTTGGCCTTAATGGCTTCAAAGACCTGACGGTAGAAAGCCACCCCTTGCGGATTGACCTCTTCACGGCCCTGTGGGAAAATACGAGACCACTGGATAGAAGTTCGGAAGGCTGTATGCCCAGTCTCTACCAAAAGCTCAATATCCTTTTTCCAGTTTTCATAGAAAGTCGATGTTTTGTCAGGTCCAATCCCATTGTAGTAGCGATTGGGTTCCACCTGATACCAATAATCCCAGAGATTATCTCCTTTACCATCACCAAGCACTCGTCCTTCTGTCTGTGGTCCAGAAGTGGAGGAACCCCAAACAAAATCCTTTGGAAATTTTAGCATTGTTATACCTCTTCATTTACTCATTTTCCCCATTATATAGAAAAAACAAGGTAAAAACTAGTTACATTTTTGCCTTGTTTTTCTTCTGATTATAGTTTTATTTCTTGCTGAGGATTTCAAGGGTTTCGAGCAAGTTGTCTGCGTGAACTTCGATGGTGTCACCAGTCGCCTTAATCTTAACTTCTACGATGCCATCAGCTGCTTTTTTCCCAACAGTGATACGGATTGGCAACCCAATCAAGTCGCTATCGCTAAACTTCACTCCGACACGTTCGTTGCGGTCATCCGTCAAGACTTCGTAACCAGCTCCCATCAAGCTTGCTTCAAGTTTATCTGTCAAGGCTTGTGCTTCTTCGTCTTTGACATTGACAGTGATCAAGTGCACATCAAATGGCGCCAATTCTTTAGGGAAGTTAACTCCCCAAGCATAACGGTATTCCCCTTTAGGCGTTTTGTTAACAAAGAGGCGAGCGTGTTGCTCCATAACGGCTGAGAGAAGACGGCTAACACCGATACCGTAACAACCCATGATAATTGGCACAGCACGACCATTTTCATCCAAAACATCTGCACCCATGCTTGCTGAGTAGCGAGTTCCGAGTTTGAAAATATGACCGATCTCAATACCACGCGCGAAGTTAAGAACGCCTTGTCCGTCTGGTGAAATTTCACCCTCACGAACTTCGCGGATATCCACGTATTCTGCAGTGAAATCACGACCTGGGTTCACACCCGTCAAGTGGTAGCCATCTTCGTTGGCCCCCACAACAGCATTGCGAACATCTTGTACCTTACGGTCTGCAATGATTTTCACATTTTCTGGCAAACCAACTGGGCCAAGCGAACCAAAGCCAGCCGATATAACATTTGCTACTTCTTCCTCGCTCGCAACATCAAAGAAATCTGCACCCAAGTGGTTTTTCAACTTAACTTCATTGAGTTGGTCATTTCCAACTAGAAGGGCTGCAACAAGCTCACCATCTGCCATGTAGAAGAGGGTTTTGATTGTTTGTTCTTCTGGGACATTTAGGAAGGCTGCGACTTCATCGATGGATTTTACACCTGGAGTTTCGACGCGAGTCACTTCTTCTTCCGCAACGACACGGTTGCTTGGTCTGTACTCGTTTGTTGCCATTTCTAAGTTAGCTGCATAGCTAGACTCACTTGAGTAGGCAATAGTGTCTTCACCAGAAACCATCCATTTGAGCAATTCTGCCTTGATTTCTTCTTGCACTTCTGCAGGAATTTCATCAAATGAGGCAACTGACTTGTCCAAGACAACCCAGCGGTCAAGGTCTGTACGGGCTGGTGTAATGGCCATAAATTCTTGGCTATCCTTACCACCCATGGCACCACCGTCACCGATGATAGCCTTGAAATCCAAACCACTACGAGTGAAAATTCGTTCATAGGCCGCTTTGTACTCGTCATAAGTCACATCCAAACTATCGTAATTAGCATGGAAACTATAGCCGTCTTTCATGATGAATTCACGCGTACGGAGAAGTCCGTTACGTGGACGTTTTTCATCACGGTACTTGGGCTGGATTTGGTAAAGGTTGAGTGGCAATTGCTTGTAAGATTTCACAGAGTCACGAACAATAGCTGTAAAAGTTTCTTCGTGTGTCGGACCTAGGATAAAGTCTGACTTTTCACGATTTTTCAGTTTATAAAGGTCTTCACCATAGGTTTCGTAACGGCCGGATTCGCGCCAGAGATCGGCACTGAGAAGGGCAGGAGCCAACATTTCCACCGCACCAATCTTATCAAACTCTTGGCGCATGATATTCTTAGCCTTTTCAATCACACGGTTAGCGAGTGGTAGGTAAGAGTAGACACCGGCAGAAACTTGACGAACATAACCAGCACGCAACATAAGGGCGTGGCTGATAACTTGAGCATCGCTTGGCATTTCGCGAAGTGTAGGGATTAGCATTTTACTTTGTTTCATAATATTCCTCGATTATCTAAAAGAAGAGTCGCATAATGTCATTCCAGGTTACAGCTAGCATCAAGACAACCATGATAACTACACCAGCCATGGTGACATAGGTTTCAATTTCTTGTTTAAGGGGTTTACGGCGGATAGCCTCTAGGATATTGAGCACAATCTTTCCACCATCCAAAGCCGGAATCGGAATCAAATTAAAAATTCCGATATTGATGGAAATCATAGCTAGGAAATAGAGGACATTCTCAAGACCATTTTTAGCAGCATCGCTACTTGCCTTAAAAATGGCAACGGGACCGCCGAGTTTGTTCAAATCTGGATGGAAAATCAAGTTTTTCAGAGCCGAAAGGATACGAAGCCCTGAATCAGCAGCGGTTGTAAAGCCACCAACAAACATGGATAGAAAGTCTGACTTGACTCCCGGTTGAACCCCAAGAATATAGCGTCCTTGATTTTCTTCTGGAGTCACCGTAACTTGCTTTTCACTACCATTTTCAGAAATGGTCACATCCAAGGTCGGGGCTGTCTTGTCCTTGGTATCTGCTTCCACAGCCTGAGTCAAGTCTTGCCAATTCTTAACCTCATGCGAGCCGACCTTGGTAATTTGAGCGGTCTCAGCTACGCCTACCTTAGCCAAAGCTCCCTCTGGCATGACATGAAAGAGATTGGTCTGAGTATCTCTAACACCGCCCTGCAAAAAGATCAAGATCCAAAAAACAACAACACCTAAGATAAAGTTATTCATGGGACCTGCAAAGTTGGTGATGAGCTTGCCCCAAATAGAAGCATTTTGATACTGTACATCCAGAGGGGCAATGCGTACTTCGGTTCCGTCTTCTTCAACAACCGTTGCATCATGATCCACTGTAAAAGTCTTTTCTTCTTCCAGGACCAAACCCTTAATAAAGAGCTTGTCTTCAAAGTCAAACTGGGTTACCTGCATAGGAAGAGCCGTTTGATCCAGTTTCTTCCCTGAGAGGTTGATCCGTTTGACCTTACCATCGTCGGCAAGTGTTAAACTGACCGGAGTTCCTGTCTTAATTTCTGTCGTATCATCACCCCAGCCTGCCATACGAACATAGCCTCCTAGAGGAAGGATTCGAATGGTATAAGCAGTGCCATCCTTACCGATATGGGAAAAAATCTTGGGCCCCATACCAATGGCAAATTCACGAACTAAAATGCCCGATTTCTTGGCAAAATAAAAATGTCCAAACTCATGCACCACCACAATAATCCCAAAAACGAGGATAAAGGTTAGCAATCCAATCATTCAATATTCCTTTCTTTAAAACAGGCCAAATAAGTGCATCATTGGAAACACAATCAGCATGCTGTCAAAGCGATCCAATACACCACCATGTCCAGGGATAAATTTTCCAGAATCCTTGACACCGAAATGGCGTTTCATGGCACTCTCAATCAAGTCACCAAACTGACCTGCCACACTGAAGAAGGCAGCAAAGAGACTCATTCTATAAATCCCATAAGGAAGAGCAACTGTACTGTCCACTAGCATGAAGATTACCGTTATCAGTACCGCACCTAGAATACCCCCGACAAAGCCCTCAATACTCTTATTAGGAGAAACTCTCGGAGCCAACTTATGTTTACCAAAATTCATCCCTGTCAGGTAGGCTGCGCTATCTGTCGCCCAAACGATAAAAAGGGCCAAAAGCACCTTGTCAAAACCTGCCACCCGAGCATCTAGTAAGGCATTGAAGCCAAAACCAACATAAAAGCTCACAGCAATTGGGAAAGCGGCATCTTCAATCGTATAGTTTTTACTGAAAACGGTTGTCCCTAGCATTATGGTAATCAGAACACTATAGGCAACTACATTCCCATCAACAGGCAAAAAAGTTAGGTAATTTTCTAAAGGAACTGTAAGAGCGAAGGTCGCAAAAAGAGTCAAAGCGCCCTCGATGGTCATGGTCTTTAGCCCCTTCATGTGCAAGAGTTCATAAACAGCTAGCATGGCTAACAAACCAATGCCTATCTGTAACAAGAGTCCTCCCACAAACAAGACTGGAAGGAAAATCGCCAGGGCCAATACTGCAAACAATGTTCTCTTTTGTAAATCCTTGGTCATATCTTCTCCTAAACTCCTCCAAAACGGCGATTGCGATGGTTAAAAGCAGCAATAGCTTCCTGCAAGGCAGCTTCATCAAAATCAGGCCACAAGGTATCCGTAAAATAAAGCTCGCTATAGGCTGCTTGCCACGGCAAGAAATTACTTAAACGCAACTCACCACTTGTACGGATAATCAAATCTGGATCTCGCAAATCCTTTGGCAGGTGTTGCGTGAAAAGGTAATCCCCAATCATATCTTCTGTGATATCGCCAGGATTGATTTTGGCATCTAGAACTTCCTGAGCCAAGCTCTTAAGAGCCTGCGTGATTTCAGCACGACCACCATAATTAAGGGCAAAATTGAGAATCAAGCCTGTATTGTTCTTGGTCAACTCCTCTGCTTTTTTCAAAGCTTCAAAAGTCGGCTTAGGCAGACGGTCTGTCTCCCCGATCATCTGAATCTTAACATTATTTGCATGTAATTCGGGGACGTAGTTATCATAAAACTCGACTGGCAAGTTCATGATAAACTTGACTTCTTGATCTGGGCGTGTCCAATTTTCCGTTGAAAAGGCATAGACTGTGATAACCTTAACTCCCATCTTGTTAGCCGCCTTGGTCACCTTTTGGAGGGCTTCCATCCCCGCCTTATGACCAAAAACCCGTGGTTGCATCCGTTTTTTAGCCCAGCGGCCATTCCCATCCATGATGATGCCAATATGAGCAGGAACCTGTGTTGGAACCTCAACTTCTACAGCTTTATCTTTCTTAAAAAATCCAAACATGATCATATTCCTATTCAAAAATCTATCGTTTCATTATACCATATTTCCCTATTTTCTTCTATTGCTAAGTTACTGCCCCTGCTTGCAGGCAGACAAAAAATAAGTCGCCTGATTGGGCGACTTTATTTTATAGGGAGATTATTATGAAAAAGTTTTAGGAGTTTAAGTTAAGTTCCTCTTAACTTATGAGTTCAGTATACAGCTCCTATCATAAAGTTTCCTTTTTATATTGCATACTTTTTAGGCCTTGTATTATCCTTTTTCACAACAATCGTAATATCAATCTCTCTTTTAAAACAATAGGTTTCAAATGCTAATTTCATCAGACTAAGTCTATCAGAACTAGTAGGTATTGAATTCTTGAAACTTATTCTTCCACCCAAAACAGGACATACTATTTTCCTTCCTTTTGCATTATTTTCTATATATTCACAAAGGTCATACAACATTGAAAAATAGTCTCTAATATCTTCTAAAATCATCGTATCATTTTCATCAAGGCAAGCAATTTTAATTAGATAATATACAGAAGAATTATTTTGTATTGTTACAATTCGATTAGTCTCCATCCTTACATTTTCTAAATCAAGCACATTAATTCTACTAAGAAAGTGAGAATATACAGACTTTGGACTAATTTTAGTTTTATCAACCGTTAAATCATCATCGGTTGCAATAACTCGGATATAATCATTATATTTCGTCTTGAAAATATCATCATAATAAATTTTTAGATTTAGTTTTTGTGTATTACTCAAAAATTTATATCGATTCTTCTTGTAAATATATGCAATTATAAATGAAACTAACAAGATTAATATTTGATAAGTAATATATTTTCTAGGATCGTTTGGAATCAATGGCTGTAAAAATTGTATACCACCAAACCACGCTAATGTAATTGGTCCATACTCTTTAATTTTGCTAATCATAATACTCCTCTACATTTCTATAATAGTATTTTGGAGGATTCTGTTTCATATTTGAATTTAAATTATTTCGTCGTTTATTATTTATGTCATCAAATTCAATATCACAAATATCCACATGTGTATTTTTAGATCCTTTATGACTCGAAACCACACGCTTATACTCCTCTTTATAAGGAATAAAAATTTGAACTCCACCCAACTTAGAATAATTTGTTATACTCGTTACGGCCATCAAATCTCTAGAAAGACTTTCAGAAATTTGATAATAATATTTTATGTCTTTATTATTAGTAATTAGATGTATGATAGTTGGTTCTTCTTTAGAAATTTCGTATTTCAAATCGATTGAAGTCGCTTCATAACAATTTAAAAAAGCATGCTTACATCCTCTGAAGCTAAAAGTGTGATTAAATTCTTCTTTTGGAATGTACATTGTCCAATTAATATTCTTACCTTCAGGCCTACTCTGCCTAAATTTATCATATTCTTCCGGCGACGGATATATCTTCGGAATTAGTTGAATATGAGCATCTTTGTATTCAACACCTTTTATTGTTGTTTTTAGTGGAATAATAACAATAGTTAGATTTAAGACTCTTCCGTTAATTAATATAAAATCTAACCCACCTACTATCAGTGTTTTAGTCTTTACTGCATGCTTTACGACAGTAACAATATCTTCAATACTAATCCCTTGCTCTGGGAAAGAAATAATATCCGCATTATATTTATCTGATAAATTTAAAACAGTTACAATGTCAGAAAGAGAGGAGAGATTTTCTGATGTTTTAATAAACATTTCTAATCTTTTTTCATAAGAATAAAGATTTGCTTGAGCAAATCGAAGAGTTGATTTTTTTTCATAATCTTCTAAAAGTATATCCTCGTTTCCAATTTTTTTAGGATATCCATTATTTTTATTCCACTCTTTGAGTAAATCATTTAGTTTATTAAATTGATTAGATTCTATTTTAAACTTTTGAAACTCTTCCTCACCAATGTGCTCGAATATCTCGTATAGTTTTTTTAGTTGAATCTCGTAGTTAAGTAAATAATTATCATCTTGATATTTATATTTTGGTTTTCTGAAATTATCTTGTAAACTAACAATCAACTCTTTATCATTTTCAAAAAAACATTTTTTTAATAAGTCTTCATAATATTCTACAAAAGTACCTATCAATTCATCATTAATAGATTTAATATTCTCTAGTTTTTTGTAAAACATAGTTTTATCTCGAACTTTTCCATCTAATTTATGTAGATTTTGAGAAATTGTTTCTATCGCACATAACTGATACCAATAATCATATAGTTCTAAAAAAAATTCATCATCAACAAAATCATAAAAATATTTAATAAATTTTTTCGAAAGTTCGACA
>NZ_KV802736.1:54266-54640 GCF_001810825.1 Streptococcus sp. HMSC076C08
AAAATTGTTGAAATTATCCTACTTAGATGCTTTTTATCTTTGGATATTGTAAATAAATCTGATAATTTTGTAATATCTTTTGTCAAAATATATGCTTTATCAAACTCGTCTTCAAACTCTAGTGGATCAATAATCCTATGATTATCACTAGATAATCTTGAGGTTTCCTTTTCAAATTTTCTCAAATAATTTATATCATTCTTCTCACTTATAATAAAATATAGAGTCTTTTCAAAATTAAGATTTATATAAATATCCTTTTTCTTTAGCTTTTCTTTTATTCTATCCAATTCTCCTTCGATATCATTAACAATTTCATTTTTATTATCATTATTAATTTCTTTAACGATAACAAAAGATATATCATCAACATA
>NZ_KV802736.1:54740-63584 GCF_001810825.1 Streptococcus sp. HMSC076C08
AAAAAAACCTATAGGTAAAATTTTTTGATCTTTCTGAGAAGATGTTTTTTCTATGTACTCCGTGATAGTTTGTAAATCATTATATTTCTTTAAAACACTGAAAACATAAGCATTTAATCTGATTACACTTTCATCTACTTCGCTAGCCGTAAGTAACTTTTTAATTTTATCTTCTAGTTCTTTTATATTAATGGAGTAAAAACATTTACTGAGGTCTGTCTGTACTAATATACCCGTTTTATTATTTTCAATCAGAGTTTTCACTTCTTTAAAACTTGCATCTCTAAAATCAGAATAGGCTTCAAAATAAGGTTTAAAAATGGAATTTGTGTTTTGAGACACTCGATTTGCATATACATCATTAGATAATTGTCCATTATCTAATTCTCTACCTATAACTTCTACCCAAATTGCTCCTAATATCATTATTTTCAAATCAGAAAGTATGAAATAATTATATTCTATTTCACCATTTATCTTGTTTTCTGCAGTAAAACTGATAACATTTTTTTCTTGTTTACAGAGAGTATCATCATTTTTGTTATTCAATCCATTCTCAGAACGACTAATTTTTTTGAATAAGGGAACGGCATCGATAAAACAATTCCCTACATCAAATCGAGAATTTTTTATTTCATAATTAACATTTTCAATTTCCGCTTCTAAATATTCTCTAATTTTTAAAGAGTCTTTATCTGTATTACCAAACCATTTAACCCAGTTATACATATATCTTTTATTGTATCTTAATTCTGTTAAAATTTTGTTTGCTAAATATTTTTTGTTAACTAGAATATCTTTATTCATTTATCCTATAAAATCCCTTCACTTTTCATTATGAACTCAAAAGTCTCTAGCAACTTTCTTACAAAACTTATTATACTATTTAAGTGATTTTAGTTCAATAATTATTAGTCTATAGACTTAATGATTATATTCATAAACAAATTCATCGATATCTCATTTATCGAAAATCACTCTCTATAAGCTAAATAAAATTACATCAGTATTATAAAATGTAACGCTCAGCTCCTATATTATATTCTATCTTAATTATTATCTTTTATATAACTTATCAATCTTTTACTGACTATACAATAAATTTGAAAATTAGCAATTATTTCTTCATTAAAAAATAAGCCGCCTAATTGGGCGACTTAGTTTTATAGGGAGATTATTATGAAAAAGTTTTAGGAGTTTAAGTTAAGTTCCTCTTAACTTATGAACCTAGTATACCGTCCCTAACTTAAATTTTTCTTAAGTTTTTTGAGAAAGTCAGATTTTTCCATTTTTCTTGCCAATTTTTCTTGGAAAAGCGTTCTTGATAGAGCTTCATTCGGTCCTCATTATCTAGGAAATGAGGAGTTGGGGATACGTGAAAGTTAAAAATATCCTCTAAACCATAAGGCGCAAAGAGCTCCAAAGTTGCGTCTGCATGCAAACGGAGTCCTATCGCTGTACAGCGTTCGGGATACTTACTCATGGCATCACGAGAACTCGTGTAAAGCGCAGTGTGGGGACTGTGCAGATGCATATAGACCTGATTTTTCAACTCCCAATGATATTGAGGGGAATCTTCTCTCAGCTTTTTCTCTATGGATACTGTTTCCTCATAAGAAATATCTGGATCAAAGAAAATCACATCCACATCCGTCTCACGGTCAAAAGGCGATTTGTCTGACAAGAGATTCCAGATGAAATTTCTAACCGAACCCGCTGCCAACCACGAGTCTTTCAGATCAAGATCACGAATGATGGTCAGAATGGTCATCATATCTGGATTTTCTCTAAAAACCTCTAGAATTTCTTGTTCATTTTTCATTGTATTCATAACCTAAATGTTCATATGCCTTAGCAGTTGCCACCCGTCCAGAACGAGTTCGCATGATAAAGCCTTTTTGTATAAGGTAAGGTTCGTACATATCTTCGACTGTCTCACGCTCCTCGGCAATATTAACAGAAAGAGTTCCTAAACCAACTGGACCACCACCGTACATCTCAATCATGGTACGAAGGATTTTTTGGTCTACATAGTCCAAACCTTCATGGTCTACATCTAGCATGGTCAAAGCCTTATCGGTAATAACATCATCGATAACCCCATTTCCCATAATCTGGGCAAAGTCGCGCACGCGCTTGAGGAGACGATTGGCGATACGAGGAGTTCCACGACTGCGTAAGGCCAGCTCAGCAGCTGCCTCATGAGTGATTTCCATCTCAAAAATATCTGCCGTTCGTTCAACAATTTCCGTCAAGTCAGCACGGGCATAGTATTCCATATGACCTGTAATTCCAAAACGTGCCCGCAGAGGATTTGAGAGCATCCCCGCACGTGTCGTAGCCCCAATCAAGGTGAATGGTGGCAAGTCCAAATGAACACTGCGACTGCCCTCTCCAGCCCCAATCATGATGTCAATGTAGAAGTCCTCCATGGCACTATAAAGCACCTCTTCCACCGACATAGGCAAGCGATGAATCTCATCAATAAAGAGAACGTCTCCAGGCTCCAAATCATTCAAAATCGCTACCAGATCCCCCGCTTTTTCAATGACAGGACCTGATGTTTGCTTGAGATTGACACCCAATTCATTGGCAATAACAAAAGCCATGGTCGTTTTCCCCAAACCTGGAGGACCAAATAAAAGAACATGGTCCAGCGCCTCATCACGCATTTTTGCTGCCTCAATAAAGATTTGCAGCTGATCCTTGACCTTATCCTGACCGATATATTCACGTAAATACTGAGGACGGAGGGTACGTTCGACTAACTCCTCATCCCCCATGATTTCATTATCTAAAATTCTACTCATGTTCCTATTATAGCAAAAATCCAGCCTACAAACAAAAAAGCCACCTGATTGGGTGGCTTCTTTAGGGAGATTATTATGAAAAAGAAAAGTTTAGGATTTCATTAAATAAAGGGTACTCAATGAAAATCGAAATCAGACTAGGCAGATAGACGCAAGCATAACTATAGTTAGCTAAGTCGACTCTAACGAAGTATGGTGAGATTTTCGAAGAGTATTAGGAGGTCTTTATTTAATGATTATATAATACACAAGGAGACTTAAAATTCCCTTAATTTTTAAATCAATCACTAACAATTTTCTTTAACAGCTGTTTGACCTGCAATACGTCCAAAAGTAAAGATATCCGTAAGCGAATTTCCTCCTAGACGGTTACCTGCATGGAGTCCACCTGCGACTTCTCCGGCAGCATACAAACCAGGGATAATCTGCCCGTTTTCATTCAAAACGTGTGTTGAAGTATCAATCTTGAGTCCACCCATTGTATGGTGAACGGCTGGTTTTCTCGGTGTTGCGTAAAATGGCGCAACCTCACACTTGAGATCAAAACTACCTTTATTAAATTCAGGATCAAAACCTGCATCTACATAGGAATTGTAATTCTTAATCGTTTCCACTAGAACTTGTGGATTCACACCAATCTGAACCGCCAACTCTTCTATCGTATCTGCACGATAGAGAGTGCCTGCTTTGACTTGGGCATCGATTTTTTCTTGGCTAGTATTGTAGGCTGTTTCCTTGATACGTTCATCTGCGATTAGATAGAACAAGCCTCCATTATCAATCGCCGCTTGAGATAGCTTGTCTCGGCTACCGTACTCATCTACAAAGCGCTTCCCTTCAGTATTTACCATGATGAAGTTTGCTGGAGGAACTTGAAGTCCTGAGAAAAGAGCTCCTGTCACTGGATCGGATACTGGCATCATTTGACTAAAGCCCATACCCACTAAATCTGCACCTACACTTTGCCCTAAAAGAATACCATCTCCTGTTACAGCTGGTGTATTAGATGTAGCAATATCATCTGCAATTTCAGTCCAGTAGGTATTGTATTTTTGTAGCATCTTTGTATTGGCACCAAATCCTCCAGAAGCTAGAACAACGGCATCTGCATTGACAATGATGGTTTGACCATTTCGACCTTCTGCTCTGACACCCTTGACAGCCCCGTCTTTTACAAGCAATTCTTTAACTGGAGAATCTGTCAAAATCTTGCCACCATGTTCTAGAACATATTTTTGTAGGACAGATATAAAGGCATACCCCATTGGTTGAACCGGCTTATGGCCACGACGCCAAAGGGCTCCAACTGGCATTGTCACTTCGCTACGAACAAATTCAACGCCGATGTCTTCCAACCAACGAACAGACTCTAGGGCCCGTTCGGTTAAAACAGAAACCAAATCGTATTGGCCATGAATTTCATTCCCTTGTAAATCTTTTCGTTTCCCACCGATATAGGTTTGGATACGATAGAGCAAGGTAGAATCGAACAAATAGCTCGGGTCCTGCAAATACTGCTCAACCTCAACTTTCAAGGCTCTAAAGTCCTCTAGATATTCTGGATCAATCGTTGATTCATCTGTCGCAATCAATTCTTGAAGCGTATGTGCCTCACCTGGATGAGCTGCGAAGGTTCCTTGCCATGCTGGATCTGGTGCATTCATTGGACCACCTGCACGAACAGTATTTCCTCCAATTGCAGGAAATTTCTCAACAACAATTGGCTTCTTACCAGCTTGTAAGACTGCAGCCGCTGCAGCTAATCCAGCTCCTCCGCCTCCGACGATGACAACATCTGCCTGATAGGTCTTATCTTCTTTATCTAGGGCAGATGGCGCTTTTGAACGCTTCCGTAAAACATCTGGATTTGCACCGGCTTGTTTGACTGCACGCGCAACTCCATCTAAAACACCATTTGAAGTCACAGAAGCTCCTGACACCGCATCAACATTTAATGTTTGCCCCTCAATGATTTCTGCTGGAATACGGGTAAAGACGACATCTGCGATTCCTGAAGATTCTCCAGAAGAATCGATTTCGATTTTTTCAATACGGTCCTCAGAAACCGTTACATCCATCGGTAATTTACCATTATGGCCTTCAGTTGTAACATGGTAAGTCCCCGGTTCAAAGCGAACTTCTTCAGGAAGGTTTAGTTGGTTTGCAACGGATACAAAGCGAAGGAAGCGATAAAAACAACTATCTAGGAAATCAACGGTTCGCTCATCAATCAAATCTCCATTATCATCAAATGCTCGATGCGCTCGACCAAGTAAAAACTCACTACCTGGCATAACTGTTGCATTTACCCCAGGAGCATCCAAAATCTGACGAAGATGAAGTTGGGCTCGTGAAGAACCTTGAATATCGTAAGAAGCTCCGACAATCATTGTCGGCTTTCCGTCTAGCGGATGAATGTTAAAAGACAACCACTCGAGCAAGCTATTCAAACTTGATGGAATCGTATGATTGTGCTCGGGTGTCGAGATAATGACACCATCAGCTTTTGAAATAGCTTGATTAAACTTCTGAATAATAGGTGTATCTGTTTGATCATCTGTTTCATTGAACATTGGTACATCTGTTATCTCTAAAATCTCAATATCCGCTTTCTGAGCAAAATGTCTTTTCATAAATTGCAAGAGGTTGCGATTATAGGATTTTTTTGCATTAGTCCCAACAATAGCTACTAATTTCATGGATTGTTCTCCTTTCTTGAAATACCTATGCTTTCAACCATTCTTCCCAAATGAAAGATTTCTTACGATTTGTATCTTCTGGTTTGACTAAAGCTTTTGTTAATTCAACAAAATTTTGAAACTCTGAAAAATGTTCTTCTAGTTCTGCAACCTTTTCAGGATTGTTCAAATGACACTCATCATCTAGTACTTGCTCAGAATGACCTAGAAAGAACTCTGTACCAGGCATAACTCTCGCTTTAAGCTCCGGCGCATCTAAAATCTGACGTAAATGTGCCTGCGCTCTAGAGGTTCCTAGCAAACCGAGAGAAGCACCGACAATCATAGTTGGTTTGTTGACCAAAGCACGACTGGTATAAGCAATCCACTCCAAAGCAGAGGCCAAAGGTGCTGGTATCGTGTGGTCGTACTCAGGTGTTGAAATAATCACACCATCTGCGGCAAGAATTTTTTCTGAAAAAGCTTGAACTTCAGCTGGCGCTTGCTTGTCCTCAGGTTCGTTAAATGCTGGCAATTGTTTGATTTCCAATACCTCAATGTCGGCTTTATCCGAAAAGTGCTTTTGCATAAATTTCAAGAGTTTCCGATTGGTTGAGCGATCTGAATTGGTTCCAACGATAGCAACTAGTTTCATCTTGGTACCCCTTTTATTTATTTAATCTACTTTCATTATACTACTTTAGAAAATCTTGTAAATCCTTGATAATAAAGACCGTGTTATTCTATCAGATTATCGTACTTTAGTACAAGTTCGTGAAAAAATTAACAAAATATCTTCTTAAACTATTGACCAGCTTCCTTAACTATGATATAGTCTTGGTGAAAAAATATACATTTAAGGAGGATGTTTTTATGAAAGAGACATTCAATCGTTGGAGGATTTTAGTCGCGTCTACAGCCATTCTTCTTTGCACAGGTGCCGTCTATTCCTTTTCTGTTTTTGCCGGACCACTTAGCAGCTCAACAGGCTGGTCCATGTCTGATATTATGTTAGCATTTGCTATCAACTCTGCAATCGGCCCTATCCCCATGATTCTCGGAGGTTATTTAGTTGACAAAGGTTATGTAAAATGGACCATCGCCCTCGGCGCTCTTCTATTTGCTAGCGGATTTTACTTAACCGGCTATGCCAATTCACCAGCCATGCTTTATTTGACCTATGGATTAATGGCCGGGCTTGGTCAAGGTTTTGCCTATTCGGGTGCGCTCTCCAATTCACTTCGTCTCTTCCCTGATAAACGTGGCTTAGCCTCTGGAATTCTGACAGGCGGCATGGGATTTGCCGCAGTCATCGCTTCCCCAGTCGCGAGCAATCTCATTCAACAACAAGATGCCTTCTTTGCTTTTCGTACAATTGGGCTAGTCTATATTGTTGTTATCATCTGTGCAATTTTCTTTATCAAGGCAGCTCCAAGCGGCTACCAACCAGCAGGCTGGAAAGCTCCAGTACAAACTAAGCAAGGACCTACTAATAAAAACTGGAAACAAATGCTACAAAGTCCTCTGTTTTACATTATCATTAGCATGTTCTTTGTTGGCGCCTTTTCTGGTTTGATGATTGCCTCTCAAGCATCACCAATCGGTCAATCAATGTTTGGACTCTCTGCTGGTACTGCAGCTCTCTATGTCTCTCTTTATTCAATCGCAAACTCTAGTGGTCGTTTTATCTGGGGATCACTTTCTGATAAAATCGGTCGTTCAAAGACCTTATTGATTATTTATTCTGTCATTGTCCTAGCTTTATTCTCCCTAACTATCGTCCCTGGTCAACTCGGGTTTACCTTAGGAATTATTGGACTTGGTATCTGCTTTGGCGGTGTTATGGGGGTCTTCCCATCTATCGTCATGGAAAATTACGGTCCTGCAAATCAAGGAGTCAACTACGGTATCGTCTTCACTGGATATTCTTTAGCAGCATTTTTCGCTCCCAAAGTCGCAGTTCAAATGGCAATGGCTAATGATGGAAATTATAGTGTAGCTTTTTATGTTGCTATTGCTTTAGCCTTCATTGGACTTATGCTTACTATTTTTTATATGAAAAAGAAAGCTTAAAACTCGAAAACTTCCTAGATAAGGAAGTTTTTTTGGTATAATAAAAGTAGTAATAGAATATTGGGAGGATTTACCATGGCAGACCGTTCACGTTTCTTACGAGATAACCCATCTGACTTCCCATATGATTTTGAAAAACAAATCTTATCCAAAACATCTCCTGACACAATCTATCATTGTCATCCTGAGCTAGAGATTATTTATGTTACAAAGGGTTCTGCCATCGTTCATATCAACTCAGAACGCTTTGAAAGTCGTGAAGGAGATATTTTTCTTATCCAACCGACCTCTCTCCATGCTATCTATTCTCACAAAGATCAAGAACTATTTTCTACCAGCTTTCGGATTCATCTAGATTATCTTGGGAGAAGTCAAATTGACAGCTTTAGCCAACGCTATATCCAACCCCTCCACTCTGGTCACTTTTGCCTCACTCCTCAAATATCACCAGGCGATAAGGCCTATGATCAAATTCAATCCTGCCTTCTTTCCCTTTTTTCTATCCTTGAAGAAAAAGGCATATACTACGATCTACTCATAAAATCTAAACTATACGAATTGCTTCATCTTCTCTTTAAGTATAGATACGTTAATCGACACTATACAGATGATACCTACCAAAAATACCAAAAACTAAAAGAAGTGATTTGCTACCTTGAACAGCACTACTCAGAAGCCATTCATATTGAGCAACTGGCTGCAACATTTGGATATAGTAAAAATCACTTTATGAGTATTTTCAAGCAACATACTGGAGCCAGTTGTATGGACTACCTGCTCCAGTTACGTCTTGAGAAATCCTGTGAGAAACTCGTCCAAACCAACCTCAGTATTCAAGAAATTGCAAGCCAGGTCGGTTTCACCAACCTTTCAAACTTCAACCGTCAATTTAAGCAGCACTATTACCTAACACCTAGACAGTATCGAAATCAACAACTAAAAAAGAAAACATAATTCTTTCTCCTTAGTCTTTTCTAAGGAGTTTTTTCAAACAAAAAAGCCACCTGATTGGGTGGCCTCTTTAGGGAGATTATTATGAAAAAGAAAAGTTTAGGATTTCATTAAATAAAGTTAGGAGGTCTTTATTTAATGATTATATGATACAAGATGAATCTTAAAGCTAACTTAACTTTTTCTCTGATTTATCATTTTTTTAAAAAATTCTTTTAAAATGGAATTTCCTCTCCAAGCCATAAAAAAGCCACCTGATTGGGTGACTTCTTTAGGAGATTATGATGAAAAAGAAAAGTTTGGGATTTCATTAAATAAAGTTAGGAGGTCTT
>NZ_KV802736.1:63684-105520 GCF_001810825.1 Streptococcus sp. HMSC076C08
TTTCATTAAATAAAGTTAGGAGGTCTTTATCTAATAACTATATAATACACGAGGAGACTTAAACTTTACTTAAGAAAAAATATTTTTTTATCTTTTTCTATCCACCCAAATCATTCCTGTACAGTCATAAGTAGATAAGGTTTCAAATCCCAGAGATCGATAGAATCCCAAGGTTTTTTCTGTCTGATCGGTCACTAGTTGGACTTGATAGGCATCTTTGTAATCACCTAAAGCCTCTTTCATCAAGTCGCTACCAATCCCTTGGCGTTGATAGCTAGGCAAAACGATCAAATCCTGGACAAAAATCGATGAAAAACCATCTCCGACTAAACGGACCAAGCCCACCACAGCATCACCATCAAGTGCTAGATAAATCGCTAATGAGTGAGACAAGGCCTTCTCCAACATCTGAGGTTGATGTGTATAATTTGTCCATCCAACTGCCTGATAGAGATGCAAAACATCCTCTAGCTTGACGATTTCTTGCTTTCTAATAGTTATCATCCCAACACCTCTTAGAATTCTCTCAAGCTCTTGTACTGCCGTCCATTTTTATCAAAATTTTCAGGAGCCAACCATGTTTCCAAACGAGCTTTAACTTGAGGCCAGTCCTTATCAATCATAGCGAGCCAATCCGTATCCCTCGTGCGCCCCTTATAAACAACTGCCTGGCGGAAGGTGCCTTCATAGATAAAGCCCAAACGTTCCGCAGCTCGTCTTGATGGCAGATTTAGAGCATCGCATTTCCACTCATAGCGACGATAGTTAAGCTCTTCAAAAACATAGCGAGCTAGGAGATATTGAGCCTCTGTCCCTATACGTGTTCCCCTGAGTTCTGGAGAAAAAGTGACAGCTCCCACTTCTATTACTCGGTTATTCTGGTCAATGCGCATGAGAGAAAAAGTTCCCAAAGCCTTACCAGTTGCCTTGTCTATAATCACGTAGTAAAAACGGTCCTTACGAGCCAACATCTGATTTAAGACGGTAACCAGTTCCTCCATATCTGCCACTGGTTCCTGAAAGAGATAGGTCCACATCTCCCGAGGAGTATCCGGACCATAAACAGCTAATAAATCCTCCGCATGCTTTTCCACCGAAAGAGCCTCTATCCGAGCGTAGCGCCCTTCTAAGAAATCAATGGAAGGCAATTCACCTGGTGTATAACCTTCCATTGACTCACCAATTATCTGACCATATTCATTTACTGGCATTGTTTTTCTCCTTGTTTTACGCTAAAAATAATATATCATAATTTGCTCTATATGGAAACTGGTGCTCTCCTCAAACCTCATCCTCAACACTACATTAGTGATTTGTTTTCTTTCTTTTATCTTCTAAGGCTTGATTAATTCGTTGGGTGAGCTTGTGAGTTTGCCAGATCTGGTACAACCATATCAGTCCATAAATTAATAAGAAAAAGAACCAAAGCAAGGGACTCAACAATGCCGAACCCCAGCCAAAAAATAGGTAGGTCAATACTAAAATAGTAGCTGTCGCTAACAAATGAACTCCTACACGCATACTATAAGCAAGAAACTCTAGCCTTTCAAGGATTAAAGTCAATACCCCCATAATTCCACTCATCAAAAACAAAGCTAGAATATTTTTTGTCGTTGGTGCGGGATAGGTAATACCTGAATAAAACTGAGCCAATAACACCAAACTCAAATAAACAAAGGAGGCCGTACGCATTCCCGATACAAAATAAGCAATCAATCGCTTCATGATTTTCTCCTATAAACCTAGATAATCCATTAAGGACTTAACGTATTTCCGACTCACACTCGATTTGAGACCCCGAGTCATCTTAGCCATCATGTTCCCTGAAAAGCTATCCGATAATGACTCTAAATGGTCAATGTTTATAACTGAATGACGTGATATCTGTATAAAGTTACGTCGATTAATTCGATTCTGAAAGTTTGTTAATGTTTCCTTAGTTTTATAAATCCCATCTACCGTATAAATGGTCAACAAATTCTTATCGATATCTGCTAGAATAAGATCCTCAATTTTCACCATAACCAGATGATCATCCGTTCGAATAGGAATGACCACCTGATTGGTCGTTGAAAATTGTTCTAAATACTCCATGACCTCTCTTGCTTGGTCGGTTAACTGAGCTGCCTGAATTAAAATGTGTGGGTCTTTTTCTGAAAACTCTGTCTTCATTTCAAAACGAATCTTCATTTTCTCTCCAATACATCTTTATTTTCTCTTGCTAAACACTTTAACAAATAAAAGCCAAAGAAGAATAGCGATGAGACTGATAATAACCACTATAAAGTATGTTTCTTCCTTTGTCAATAGTTCTTGCCAGTTGATTTGGATTCCCATTTTTTCTTGAAATTCCTGTAACAGACTGTTATTTCCTGAAAATGCGATCTCTAATCGCTCTTTCATCAAGACTTGTCGATAGAGAGAAGCAATATAAGTTGCAGGGGTACACTTCATGATAATCTGTGCAAAATCAGGTAATACTCCAATGGGGATATAAGTTCCTACTAAAAATCCAGAGGCAGTTCCCACTATCGTTGCCAGTTTACCAAGGCTATCTACAGATTGAAAACGGTAAATCAAGAGAACATTTACCAAACTTGAAAGCAGACTGCTTAACAACATAATCAAAGCAATTTCCGGTAAATGGCTGATAACTGGGCTCTCTTTAAAATAAAAACTCATAACAGCATACATAAATATCTGCATGACAAAAGAAATAACAATACTACTGATCAGATAGGAGGCCTGTAAGCCCCAGTTGCCTAAATCTGTCAAGAAAAGATCTTGATTCACTTGATTTTCGCGATCCTGTACCATTTGTTTAAGAGCCGTAAAACTGGTTGTCATCCCAGTCACAGCCAAAGTCCCACCCATCAGCCAGTTGTTTAAAAGGTTCGTACTATTAGGGAGTTGGGACCAAGAATCTGTCAAATTCTTCTGCAAAAAAATGATATAAAGGAGGAAGGAAATCAATGCCCCCAATAATGAGAAAAATACTCCCGAACGATTACGAAAATATAAGATAAAATTCCGTTTTAATAAAGCTAGCATTAGCGGACCTCTCTTCCTGTAAGTGCAATAAAGGCATCATCCATAGTACCCGAACGAAACTCAAAAGAATCAATTTTTTCTCGAACTTTTGCCAAATATTCAATGGCCTCCTGTGACGTCCTTGGATAAAAAAGATATTCCATCTCATTTTCTTCCTCGACTGTCATTCCAGTCTGTAGCAATTTTTCTAGATCCTTCATTTCCTTAAAACGAATTTTTAGAATATTAGATGCATACTGACTTTTAATAGCAGTCGCAGAACCTTGCGCAATCACTTTCCCATGATCAACGATATAGATCTGATCCGCTTCATCCGCTTCATCCAGATAATGAGTCGTTAAGATAATAGTCATCCCTTCATCCTTTTGTAGTCGATACAGTAGATCCCAGATGGATTTGCGAGTTTGAATATCAAGACCTGTCGTTGGTTCATCCAAGAAAAGAATATCTGGTCGCGAAAGAAGAGCACGCGCAATATCAACCCGACGTTTTTGCCCACCTGACAAAGTCCCATATAGTTGTTTCTGGAAAGCAGTCAAACCCAGTTGATGAATCAAATCATCCACACGACTTGCCGCAATCTCCTTATATTGTTGAGCACGAATCGTGAGATTTTCCCTAACCGTCAACATCTCATCCAGTACACTAGCTTGAAAAACCACTCCGATTTTCGTATTTGGCGCATATCGAATCTGACCTTGTGTCGGCTTTTTCAAACCGATTAACATGGAAATGGTGGTTGATTTCCCTGCACCATTGGGTCCCAAAATAGCATTGAAACTTCCTTTTTCAAACTCTAACTGAATATCATCGACAGCCATATGATTGCCGTACCGTTTAGTCAAATGTTTAGTTTGTAAAATCATATTTTTTCCTCCTCTTAACCACACTAGTTTAACAAAAAGAATGAAAGAAAAATCGACTTTTGAGATAAGCAGTTAAAATGAAAGGCCAAGTGGTAAAATAATGGGGGTTAAATTAAAGTGGTGCAGGCTGCAACCGTTTTTCTACCATCGAATCACTAGAGGATGTTGAAAAACACTTATAACCATACATTATAATTTTAAACATACGCTATAAAAGAGATGTTTTATAGCATCCGGCAGAAAAATCCAGGAGTCAATAGTATTGTTCTCGCTAAACCAAACAATAAAAAATGAATCAGAAATCATGGCACGCACTCCCTTCTAGTAAAATGAAAATGCTGAATGGGGCAGGATTGAATTTGAAGCAAGCAAGTATGGTCCTGAATTTGAAACTGCCATTAACGATAAGTCTATCTATTAGGAAAGAAATCTTCAATACAAGCAAAAACAGCTCTTGTTATCCAAGAAGAGCTGTTCTATTTTATGAAAGAGAGAGTCACTAGTGCCCCTTGTGCTTCTCTCTACGTTTTTGCTGTTTGCGTTCAAATTTCTCTTGCTTGAGCAATTGCTTTTGGAGACTGGACTGTTGTTTTGAATGCTTTTTTCGTTCCTCATACTGCAACTGTAAAAGCTCTTGTGACTTAGAAGAAACTTTCTGCTTCACCTGTTTCTTTACAGCTCGCTGCAGACGCTTCGGATTCTTAATCTTCACATGCTGTTTGACTGTTGCCTCTGGACTAAAAGATAACCGAACAAACTGAGTCTGTAAAAGTTTCAAAATTTCATCCTCTTTTGGTTCCTGACCAAATGTCACTCGACAAACTTGATAAGTTCCCTCATACTCTTGTTCAAACAATCCATGCCAAAATCCATCTTCAAAATAAACTGTCAAGCCAATTGAAACGATTTCCACGACAGCACCTCCTTAAATCTATCCCTAAGAATGGACAACCAAGGAGGAAGGTTACTGATAGGCTTGCCTACGTCTGGACTACCAACCAGAACTGTGTTTTTATCTTAGTTGGGACTATTATAGCATAATCCAATTTAAAAATCCTCCAGATTCTACTCTGAAGGATTCCTATCTTATTTCACAACGATATTAACCAATTTATTAGGTACTGCAATCACCTTCACGATTTCCTTGCCATCAATCTCCACTTTGACTTTTTCGTCAGCCAGAGCAATTTCTTGCAATTCTTCACGTGAGAGGTCTTTAGCGACCATGAGTTTGGCACGGACTTTTCCTTTGATTTGGACGACGATTTCGATTTCGTCTTCAACCAATTTGCTTTCGTCCCAAGTTGGCCAAGCTACATAAGAGATGGACTCACCTGTTGCAGCAACTGTTTGCCAGAGTTCTTCTGCCAAGTGAGGTGCAAATGGGGCAATCAATTGGATAAAACCTTTGGCGTAGTCCACATAGAGTTTGTCTTCCTTGTTGGCAGCGTTGACAAAGACCATGAGTTGGGCAATGGCTGTGTTGAATTTCATGGATTCGATTTGCTCAGTGACAGATTTGACTGTTTCATTGTAGACCTTGTCAAGAGCACCATTATTTTCCGCGACAATTTCTTTACTTGTAATCAAACGGTAAACACGGTCAAGGAATTTACGGCTTCCTTCCAGACCTTCCTCAGACCAAGCGATGGAAGCGTCAAGTGGCCCCATGAACATTTCATAAACACGAAGGGTATCGGCACCATATTGTTCCACCACATCGTCTGGGTTAACAACGTTCTTGAGGGATTTAGACATCTTGGCTGGTGCTTGCTCCAACTCTTCTCCTGTTTCCACATGGAAGAAAGAACCGTCACGTTTTTCAACCTTATCAGTCGCTACAAGAGCTCCACGGTGGTCACGGTAGCTTGTTCCCAAAATCATTCCTTGGTTAAAGAGTTTTTGGAATGGTTCCTTAGTCGGAACAACACCGAGGTCATAGAGGAATTTGTGCCAGAAACGAGCGTAAAGCAAGTGAAGAACGGCATGCTCCGCACCACCTACGTAGATATCTACTGGCAACCATTGTTTGAGGAGGTCCTCATCAGCCAATTTCTCAGTATTGTGTGGATCGATATAGCGGAGGTAGTACCAACTTGAACCAGCCCATTGTGGCATGGTGTTGGTTTCACGACGACCTTTAACACCATCTTCACGCGTCACTTCAAGCCAGTCGGTCAAGTTAGCCAATGGGCTTTCCCCAGTACCTGAAGGGCGGATATCCTTGGTGACTGGCAAGACAAGTGGCAATTCACTTTCAGGAACAGCTGTTGAAGTCCCATCTTCCCAATGAATGATTGGGATTGGCTCACCCCAGTAACGTTGACGGCTAAAGAGCCAGTCGCGGAGACGGTAGGTAACCTTCTCTTGTCCACAACCTTTCTCTTCCAACCAAGCCACAATCTTAGCAATAGCCTCTTCTTTGTTAAGTCCATCTAGGAAGTCCGAATTGACATGAAGCCCATCTTCAGTATAAGCAGCTTCTGCCACATTACCACCTTCAAGCACTTCTACGATTGGAAGACCAAACTGTTTGGCAAATTCCCAGTCACGTTGGTCGTGGGCTGGCACAGCCATGACAGCACCTGTTCCATAACTTGCAAGAACATAGTCGGCAATCCAGATTGGGATTTCTTTACCATTGACAGGGTTGATAGCATAAGCTCCAGTCCAAACCCCTGTTTTTTCCTTGGCAAGGTCTGTACGAGCCAAGTCAGACTTGAGGCTGGCTTGGTGTTTATAGTCTGCAACTGCGTCAGCTTGCTCTGGACTTGTGATAGCGTCAACCAAGTCATGCTCAGGAGCCAAGACAGTGAAAGTCGCACCGAAAAGAGTGTCCGGACGAGTCGTAAAGACGGTGAATTCCTTGTCTGTTCCCTTAACTTTAAAGGTTACATTGGCACCAGTTGATTTACCAATCCAGTTGCGTTGCATATCCTTGATAGATTCTGGCCAATCCAACTCATCCAAGTCATTAAGCAATCGCTCTGCATAGGCCGTGATTTTAAGCATCCATTGACGCATCGGTTTGCGGACAACGGGATAGCCTCCACGCTCAGAGGTCCCGTCAGGAAGGACTTCTTCATTAGCGATGGCTGTTCCCAACTCTTCAACCCAGTTTACAGGGACTTCAGCTTCATAGGCCAAGCCTTTTTCGTAAAGCTTGGTGAAAATCCACTGCGTCCACTTGTAGTAGTTTGGATCTGTGGTGTTGACTTCACGATCCCAGTCGTAAGAGAATCCAAGCGCATTGATTTGGCGTTTGAAGTTGGCAATATTTTCCGCCGTAAATTCTGCTGGGTCATTCCCTGTATCCATAGCGTATTGCTCTGCAGGCAATCCAAAGGCATCCCAACCCATTGGGTGAAGAACATTGTAGCCTTGCGCACGTTTGTAACGGCTGAGAATATCCGTTGCTGTATAACCTTCTGGGTGTCCTACGTGCAATCCGGCTCCTGAAGGATAAGGGAACATGTCGAGAGCATAAAACTTCGGTTTTGAAGCATCTGTTCCTGTCTTAAATGTATGATGTTGGGCCCAATAGCCCTGCCACTTGGGCTCAATTTCTTTATGATTGTAAAAACTCATGCTATTTCTCCAATTTTATGATGTTACTATTATACCATTTTTGGGGGAATTTGAAAGTCGAGAAATGTTCTTTTAGACTTGGATAACAAGAAATACTGAGTCGCAAATCCACCTTATTTAACAGGAAAAAAATTAGCTCCTAATCGGAGCTAACTTCTATCAATTTTTTATTTCTCCCATCTTCTCACACCCTAGTTCTCGATAGCTACGGTCACCAACAACTTCTACGCTAAACTGACCGTCCTCATATTCAAGAATCGTCACGCTACCATTATCCAGACCATGCGGATGCATGCCATTGATCAGATAAACAATGGTACCAATCGTCATTCCATGGCTCACAACGAGGGCATTACCCCCACCTTGTTCTTCCATTTCTTTAGCAATCGCTTCAAAGCCTTCCTTGATTCGACCACTGAGTTTTTCCCAACCTTCAGCCCAGCCTGCAGTATCAACCTCTACCAAACCTTCTGCTAGTTCTGCATAGGACAACTGATGAACATGGTCTACATTGAAAATTCTCGGAATCAATCCCATAAAGAGGTCCCCATCATAGGCCCCATCAAAACTACCAAAGCACCACTCTCTGATGCGCTTGTCCATGCGGTAAGGGATTTTCCCCTGTAGTCCAAGTTCTTCTAGGATAATTCCCATGGTTTGAATAGTGCGACCTGAATCACTGGAATAAGCGCGGTCAAACTGCAAGCCAGACTCTCTCAAGCCAATTCCCAGTTCATGGATTCCCAACTCACCTTCTGCAGTCAGAGGTGTATCACTCCATCCTTGAGCACGTCCAATGGTGTTAAACATCGTTTTCCCATGACGGACCAAATACAATCTTACTTTAGACATTTTCTATCCTCCATTTTCTTCTATTATATCATGGATCAAAGAAATATTCGGCTTTCAAAAGCAAAGCCAACATTTGTAAATTATCCAAAAGAAAAGCTACCCTCATGGTAGCTTCCCTAGGAGATTATTATGAAAAAGTTTAGGATTTCTATTAAATAAAGTTAGGAGGTCTTTATTTAATGATTATAGTATACACAGTCATCCTTAAACTCAACTTAAATCCTCTCGCTTTTTTATTAATTTTTAAAACTATGGATTGGAGCTGGGATTTGCCCACCGCGAGAGATGAAATCAACAGACGAAGCCCCGTTGACCTTCATAACTGGAGCTGTCCCTAGCAAGCCTCCAAACTCAATCATATCGCCTTCTTTGCCCTTTGGAATAATACGGACGGCCGTTGTTTTCATGTTAATGACACCAATTGCCGCCTCATCCGCAATCATAGCTGCAATGGTTTCAGCAGGCGTATCTTCCGGAATGGCAATCATATCCAGCCCAACAGAACAGATAGCCGTCATGGCTTCTAGTTTCTCTAAATTCAGAGAGCCATCTTGTACCGCACCAATCATCCCCTCATCTTCAGAAACGGGGATAAAAGCACCTGACAAGCCACCGACTTGGTTACAAGCCATCACTCCGCCCTTCTTAACTTGGTCATTCAAAAGAGCGAGGGCAGCCGTCGTCCCATGCGTACCAACTGTTTCTAGGCCCATTTCCTCAAGGACACGAGCCACAGAATCGCCAACTGCAGGAGTTGGTGCCAAGCTTAGGTCGACAATCCCAAAGTCAACACCCAGTCTCTCGCTGGCCATTTGACCGACTAGCTGACCAATACGAGTAATCTTAAAGGCTGTTTTCTTGACCGTCTCAGCTACAACATCAAAACTCTGACCACGAACTTTCTCCAAGGCGCGTTTGACAACACCAGGACCTGAAACACCAACATTGATGATAACATCTGCTTCCCCAACACCATGGAAAGCCCCTGCCATAAAAGGATTGTCCTCAACAGCATTAGCAAATACGACCAACTTGGCCGCACCCATATCTGATAGCGCAGCTGTTTCCTTGATGATACGCCCCATATCAGCGACCGCAGTCATGTTGATACCTGACTTGGTCGAGCCAATGTTAACAGACGAACAAACCTTGTCTGTCTCAGCTAGAGCGCGCGGGATAGAATTGATGAGAATTTCATCACCTTTTTGATAACCCTTTTGTACCAAGGCAGAGAATCCACCAATAAAATCAACACCGATCTCCTTGGCAGCCTTGTCAAGAGCCTTTGCCAAAACAAGATAGTCCGTCGCATCAGTCGCTGCACCAATTAAAGAAATCGGAGTCACCGATACTCGTTTATTAACAATAGGAATCCCAAGTTCTGCAGCAATTTCGTCTCCTACAGCCACTAAATTTGCAGCTTTAGTGGTGATTTTTTGGTAAATCTTTTCAGCAGCACGTTCAATATCTGGATCAATACAATCCAAAAGGGAAATCCCCATGGTGATGGTTCTGATATCGAAGTTCTGCTCCTCGATCATGGCAATGGTTTCTGTAACTTGTCTAATATCCATAGCCACCTCCTAGATATTATACATAGCGTCAAAAATCGCCGCACTTTGAATATTTATTTTGACATTCAAGGTCTGACCGAAAGTTTCAAACTCATTTCGAAGATAAGTGAAATCCTGTTTTTCGTCACTAGAAACGACCGCCATCATAGTAAAGTATTCATCCAACACCGTCTGAGAAATATCGTCAATATTCAAACCCAACTCTGCAATCTTAGTAGACACGCCTGCAACGATCCCAGCCTTGTCCTTACCAACCACTGTAATAATAGCCTTCATCCTTATACCCCATTTCTACGATTTTTAGAAAACCTGAACGTTTTTGATTTTCTTTTTTCCTAGTATAGCATATTTCCATAGAAAATACTAAAAAACGCCTGCTTACGAAGTTGTTCTTAAGAAAAAAACAATTTCGTAAACAAGCGTCTACCCTATCAAATGATGATGAGTGTTCCCGCTAGGACATAAGTCCCAGCGGTAGACCAGAGCTAGACTAAGAGCACAAGACTCCATCATCATAACACTCAACAAAATTGATGATTTTATACTAATTCGATGATCGCCATTGGCGCAGCATCACCACGACGTGGTTCAGTTTTAAGGATACGAGTGTATCCACCGTTACGTTCAGCATAACGAGGTGCGATTTCTGAGAACAATTTTTGAAGTGCTGTAGTAGAAGTGTACTTATCAGTTGCTTCATCATAGTTTTCAGATGCGATTTCATTACGTACGAAAGCAGCTGCTTGACGACGTGCATGCAAATCACCACGTTTACCTAGAGTAATCATTTTTTCAACAGTTTTACGGATTTCTTTAGCACGAGCTTCAGTTGTCACGATTGATTCGTTGATCAAAAGGTCAGTTGTCAAATCGCGAAGCATTGCTTTACGTTGTGAGCTAGTGCGTCCTAGTTTACGGTAAGCCATGTATTCCTCCTTTATTTATCTTTTAATCCAAGACCCAAGTCAATGAGTTTGAGTTTCACTTCTTCCAAACTCTTGCGTCCAAGATTTCGTACCTTCATCATCTCTGCTTCAGATTTTTCTGTCAAATCATGCACAGTATTGATACCGGCACGTTTCAAACAGTTGTATGAACGCACAGACAAGTCCAGTTCCTCAATCGTACGATCCAAAATACGATCGTCAGATTCAGTATCAGCTTCTTTCATCACTTCAGTTGACTTAGCAATCTCAGTAAGATTTGTAAACAAATCAAGATGTTCTGTCAAGATACGCGCTGAAAGCCCTAAAGCATCTTCTGGAATAATTGTTCCATTAGTCAAGATTTCAAGGGTTAATTTGTCAAATCCATCATTGCTACCTACACGAGCAGGCTCTACTTGATAGTTGACTTTTGTAACTGGTGTATAAATAGAATCTACAGCAAGTGTTCCAACTGGTGCATTATCTTTTTTGTTTTCATCAGCAGGTACATATCCACGACCACTGTTAACAGTCATTGTCGCTTTTAGAGAAGAACCTTCACCGATTGTAAAGAGATAATGATCTGGATTTACAATCTCAATATCACTATCAGTCAAAATGTCTCCAGCTGTAATTTCAGCAGGACCTTCAACGTCAAGTTCAATGATTTTTTCGTCTTCAACGTATGATTTCACTGCAATCCCTTTAATGTTCAGAATGATTTGCATCACGTCTTCACGAACACCTGGGACTGTGTCAAACTCATGCAAGACACCTTCAATGTTGATAGATGTCACTGCTGCTCCTGGTAGAGAAGCTAGTAGTACACGACGAAGAGAGTTACCAAGAGTTGTACCGTAGCCACGTTCAAGTGGTTCGATTACAAACTTGCCATAATCTTTATTTTCATCAATTTTTGTTATATTTGGTTTTTCAAACTCAATCATTTAGTTACTCCCTCTTAAACGAAAAGCAGTGTAATGCGATGATTATACACGGCGACGTTTTGGAGGACGAGCACCATTGTGTGGCACTGGAGTCACATCACGAATTGCTGTTACTTCAAGACCAGCGGCAGCAAGCGCACGAATAGCTGACTCACGACCAGAACCTGGACCTTTTACAGTAACTTCAACTGATTTAAGACCGTGTTCTTGTGCAGATTTAGCAGCAGCTTCAGAAGCCATTTGAGCAGCGAATGGTGTAGATTTACGAGAACCTTTGAAACCAAGAGCACCAGCTGATGACCAAGCAATTGCATTACCATGCACATCAGTAATCATAACAATAGTGTTATTAAATGTAGCGTGAATATGAGCAATACCAGATTCGATATTCTTTTTCACACGACGTTTACGTGTTGGTTTAGCCAAGACTTTTACCTCCTATATTATTTTTTCTTACCAGCAATCGCAACAGCTTTACCTTTACGAGTGCGAGCGTTGTTTTTGGTGTTTTGTCCACGGACAGGAAGTCCACGACGGTGACGAATACCACGGTAAGAACCGATTTCCATCAAACGTTTGATGTTCAAGTTTACTTCACGACGAAGGTCACCTTCAACTTTGATTGCATCCACTTCACGACGGATAGCATCTTCTTGATCTGACGTAAGGTCACGTACACGAACATCTTCTGAAATTCCAGCAGCAGCCAAAATTTTCTTAGATGTTGCAAGTCCGATACCATAAACGTAAGTTAATGAGATTACTACGCGTTTGTCATTTGGAATGTCAACTCCAGCAATACGAGCCATGTTTTCTCCTTTCTATCTTATCCTTGACGTTGTTTGTGTTTTGGATTTGCTGGGCAAATTACCATAACACGACCATTACGACGAATTACTTTACAGTATTCGCAAATTGGTTTGACCGATGGTCTTACTTTCATTTCTTATCCCTCCAAGTTTTTCGATTATTTAAAGCGGTAAGTGATACGTCCACGTGTCAAGTCATATGGACTCATCTCGACAGTAACACGATCTCCCGCTAAAATACGAATATAGTTTTTACGAATTTTACCAGAAACTGTTGCTAAAATCTGATGTCCATTTTCAAGTTCAACCGTAAACATTGCGTTAGGCATTGTATCGACTACTTTGCCTTCAACTTCAATCACATCGTCTTTTGCCACGCAAAAGCACCTCCATAAATTTCGATTCGATGCCTCTGAAAACAGAGACAACAATTATAAGTCAGACTATCTCAGTATAACATTTGTAGCGATTTTTTGCAAGTGTGAAAAACGCTTTATTTCAAATTTGTCAATACTTTTTCGATGTCTTTGAACACATCATTGATATCTTGATTTCCTTCGATATCGTGGACCAAACCTTTGGCACGGTAGTGAGCAATGATTGGTTCACCTTGTGCGATATTGACATCCAAACGACGCTTCACTGTCTCGGGTTTGTCATCTTCACGTTGGTAATAATCTTCTTCCTTATAATCAACTGGTGGGTTGAAAACTTTGTGGAAGGTTTCACCTGTTTCGCGGTGGATGATACGGCCACTCAAACGTTCCAAGAGACAATCTGGGTTCACTTCGATATTGATCACACCTTCTAGTTCGATACCAAGTTCAGCCAATGTTTTGTCCAAGGCATGAGCTTGTTCAATCGTACGTGGGTAACCATCCAACAAGAAACCTGTTTCTTTGATGTCGTTCTGAGAAAGGCGTTCTTTAACAATTCCATTTGTAACTTCATCCGGAACCAACTCACCTTTGTCAATATATGACTTCGCAAGTACACCCATTTCAGTTTGATTTGCCATAGCAGCACGGAACATATCTCCAGTTGAAATGTGTGCCACGTGGAATTGCTCCACAATTTTTGCTGCTTGCGTTCCCTTACCTGCTCCAGGTAAGCCCATAATCAAAAGATTCATGATAGGATCTCCTTATTTTGTATTTAAATAGAAGCAGAAATTTGTTTCAACCCCTATTTAAAAACAAAATAGAAGAGGGGAGACGAAAATCTCTCTGATAGATAGATCTTCATACTCCACTCTCTAAGCAAAAGTAATTTTGCTTTTATTCTGTTTTATCCATGAAACCAACATACTTACGTTTCAATAGGTAACCTTCTAGCTGTTTGATTCCTTCAATACCTGTTGAGATAATGATCAAAAGACTAGTTCCCCCAAAAGCAACAGCTTCTGAAAGACCAAAGACATCTTTTGCCACAATCGGCAAGATTGAAATCACACCTAGGAAGATCGATCCGACAGTCGCAAGGCGACGAAGAAGTTTCGACATGAACTCTTCAGTACCCTTACCAGGACGGACACCATGAATGTAGGCTCCACTCTTTTGTAAGTTTTCTGCTGCTTTCTCTGGATTGATCTGTACAAATGTATAGAAGAATGTAAAGAGAATGATCAACAAGGCATACATGGCAACACCTGTCGGAGATGTTGTAGATAACATTTCCTGTGCTGTACGTACCCAAGCCCAATCATGACCTGTAGCACTCAAAAACTGAAGAATGGCTGCAGGTGCTGCTGTAATGGAACTTGCAAAGATAACTGGGATAACCCCCGCTGGGTTTACCTTCAATGGAAGGTATGAGCTTGATGGGGCTCCTTGAGCAACTTTTGTATATTGGATTGGAATTTTATATTCTGCCTGTTGAACATAGGTTGTAAAGTATACAATCAACAAGACAGCGATAATCAAAATAACGACAAAGATAATAGATGAAGTCAAACGGCTACTTGGAATATTGACGAAGTAGTCAACATAGATTCCTTTAATCATTTCAGGGATTGAAGCAACAATACCTGCAAAGATGATCATAGAAACACCGTTTCCGTATCCCTTATCTGTAATTTGTTCCCCGAGCCACGTTACAATCATACTACCTGCTGTAAGGATAATACCAATGGTAACAAAAACCTGTGGAGTTAACGCTGTCGTTAATAATTTCGCTCCAGATAGAGTATTAAATCCTGCTGTAATCCCGATAGATTGAACAAATGCAAGTACAAGTGCAATATAACGAGTAGCCTGATTTAGTTTTCTCCGTCCTACTTCCCCTTGTTTGCCCCATTCTACAAACTTCGGTAAAATATCCATTTGTAGCAATTGAACAACGATGGAAGCAGTGATATACGGACTTACTCCGAGTGCGAAAACGGAGAAGTTCTTCATGGCATTCCCTGAAACAAGACTAAGCATGTTCAAGAAAGATAAACCACTGAGAGCTTCTAAACTTTTTGCATTCACACCTGGAACAGTAATACTTGTCCCAATACGGAAAACAAGAATGATAAAAATTGTAAAAAGAATTTTTGATCGAACTTGTTTAACCTTGAGCGCTTCTTTTAGTAATTTAAAAAACATGGGTCACCTCTCTTAGATGACTTCTACAGAACCACCTTTAGCAGTGATAGCTTCCTCAGCTGATTTAGAGAATTTAGCTGCTTTCACAGTCAATTTCTTAGTCAACTCACCGTTACCAAGAATTTTAACTCCTGATTTTTCAGCTTTCACAATTCCTGCTTCGATAAGTACAACTGGAGTTACTTCTGCACCGTCTTCAAAGACGTTCAATTGGTCAAGGTTTACAATTGCATATTCTTTAGCGTTGATATTAGTGAATCCACGTTTTGGAAGACGACGGAACAATGGAGTTTGTCCACCTTCAAAACCAAGGCGAACTCCGCCACCGCTACGAGCTTTTTGACCTTTTTGACCGCGACCAGATGTTTTACCGTTACCTGATGAAGTACCACGACCAACACGGTTACGTACTTTACGAGAACCTTCTGCAGGTTTCAATTCATGAAGTTTCATTATATTTTCTCCTCTTTTGTAAAATGCTAGCGCCGATAAGAGAGAAAAGGTTGTCTCCCTTATCAACTCGCCTATACATGGTCATCTTAGATGACTATACCTAGTTTTAGGGGATGAGTATTGCCACATCCCCTAAAAATTCATTAGTTTACTTCTTCAACTGTTACCAAGTGAGATACTGCAGTGATCATACCACGGATAGCAGCGTTGTCTTCTTTGATAACAGAGCTGTTCAATTTGCCAAGTCCAAGTGCTACAACAGTTTTACGTTGTGATGGAATGCGTCCGATTGGAGACTTAGTCAAAGTAATTTTAATTTGAGCCATTTTATCCCCTTTCTTATGCCAAATCAGAAACTGAAATACCACGAAGGGCAGCAACTTCTTCAGCGCGTTTCAATTGTTTCAAACCTTCAACAGTTGCGCGAACAATGTTGATTGGAGTGTTAGAACCAAGTGATTTAGATGTAATATCTGCCACACCTGCCAATTCCACAACGGCACGAACTGCACCACCAGCGGCAACCCCAGAACCTTCTACAGCAGGTTTCAACAATACTTTAGCTCCACCGAATTCTGAAAGAACTTCGTGTGGGATTGTTGTCCCAACCATAGGAACTTCAATCAAGTTTTTCTTAGCATCTTCTACTGCTTTGCGGATTGCTTCTGGAACTTCTTGAGCTTTACCAGTACCAAATCCTACGCGACCGTTGTGGTCACCAACAACAACAAGAGCTGCGAAACGAAGACGACGTCCACCTTTAACAACTTTTGTAACACGGTTGACAGCAACTACGCGTTCTTCTAATTCAACTGCATTGTCTTTAAATGCCATTTTCTAGTGTCCTCCTATTAGAATTTCAATCCGTTTTCACGAGCTGCATCAGCCAAAGCTTTCACACGTCCGTGATATAGATATCCACCGCGGTCGAACACCACTTCTGAAATACCTTTAGCGTTTGCACGTTCTGCAACGAGTTTACCGACAGTAACGGCTTGTTCAGTTTTAGTTCCTTTTGAAACTTCTTTGTCAAGAGTTGAAGCACTTGCGAGCGTTACACCCGCTACGTCATCAATCACTTGAGCGTAGATGCCTGTATTAGAACGGAATACGTTCAAACGTGGGCGATCAGCAGTTCCAGAGAGTTTTCCGCGAACGCGACGGTGGCGTTTTTGGCGGAGTTTGTTTTTATCTGGTTTAGAAATCACAGTTTTCACCTCTTTAGTTTTAAATCGTGTGCTATGCACTAAGTTGGAAAATAGGTTGGTGGTTAAAAATCAACCACTCAACATTATTTACCTGTTTTACCTTCTTTACGTCGAACGAATTCACCAACGTAACGGATACCTTTACCTTTATATGGTTCTGGTGAACGAAGGCTACGTACGTAAGCAGCTGTTTGACCAACTACTTCTTTTGAAATTCCGCTAACAACGATTGTTGTTGGGTTTGGAAGTTCAAAAGTAATTCCTTCTGGAGCTTCAACTTCGTCTGGATGAGATTTACCAACAGCCAAAACAAGTTTAGATCCTTGAAGTTGTGCACGGTAACCAACCCCGCGCATTTCAAGTTCTTTCTTGAATCCTTCTGATACACCAACAACCATGTTGTTCAAAAGGGCACGAGTAGTTCCGTGGATTGTTTTCATTTCTTTTGAATCGTTTGGACGGTGAAGAGTTACTTCAGTACCTTCCACACGAATTTCAATATCTTTTGAGAACTCACGAGTAAGTTCTCCTTTAGGTCCTTTTACAGTTACAACGTTGTCATTGTTAGTGATTTCAACACCAGCAGGCAACACGATAACTTTATTACCAATACGTGACATATTTTTATTCTCCTGTTAAATTGTCAGGCCATAACGGCCAGTTTTCACGGGGTTAAAGATACTTATTGAGTTCAATAGCTAAATTGAACACGCTCTAAGAACTGTGCAAAATAGATAAGTTGGCTTGTTTGTAAACAAACTTCTCCAACTTCCTAATTTTGCTTTGTTCTTTACGAGCTTTGTATCTTGATTTTACCAAACGTAAGCGATAACCTCACCACCAACGTTCTTTTGGCGAGCTTCTTTATCAGTAAGCAAACCTTCAGAAGTTGAAAGGATAGCAATTCCAAGTCCGTTAAGAACTTTTGGAAGATCTTCACGTTTTTTGTAGACACGAAGTCCTGGTTTAGAAACACGTTTCAAGTTAGTGATAACTTTTTCACCGTTTGGTCCGTATTTAAGGAATACACGGATGATGCCTTGTTTGTCATCTTCGATGATTTCTACGTTCTTAACAAAACCTTCGCGTTTAAGGATTTCAGCAATCCCTTTTTTGATGTTTGATGCAGGTACTTCAAGTACTTCGTGTTTCGCTTGGTTAGCGTTACGAATACGAGTTAGGAAGTCTGCGATTGGGTCAGTCATAACCATTTTGTTTTTCTCCTCTTACTAGTAGTTTGCAAGTTGCACTTGCTAGTTAATACATGATACAAAGAGCGTAAAAGCAAGAGCAAAAATAGGCAATTTGATGCAGGAGCGATGCTCCAAAGAAAATTGGTCTTTTTTGCCAAAGCTGTAGCTCGTGTTCAAATTGGCAAGTCCAACTGAACCCGGGCTAAACTCTGTGTGAAAAAGATAAACTTTCCTAGAAACTTCAGTTTCTTCGTCAAGTTTCCTATTTTCACTTGGAGTTTTGATGCCCTTGATATCTTAAATTACCAAGATGCTTTTGTTACACCAGGAATTTGTCCTTTGTAAGCTAATTCACGGAAGCAAACACGGCAAAGTTTAAATTTGCGGTAAACTGAATGTGGACGACCACATTTTTCACAACGAGTATAAGCTTGAGTAGAGAACTTCGCTGGACGTTTGTTCTTAGCAATCATTGATTTTTTAGCCATTAGATTTACCTCCTATATTATTTTGCAAAAGGCATTCCAAGGCCTGTAAGCAATGCACGTGACTCTTCGTCAGTGTTAGCAGTTGTTACGATAACGATGTCAAGACCACGAGTTTTGTCAACGTCATCAAAGTTGATTTCTGGGAAGATCAATTGTTCTTTCACACCAAGAGTGTAGTTTCCGCGTCCATCAAATGATTTTGTTGGAACACCGTGGAAGTCACGCACACGTGGAAGTGAAACTGAAACCAATTTGTCCAAGAATTCGTACATACGTTCACCACGAAGGGTAACTTTTGCACCGATCGCTACACCTTCACGAAGACGGAAGCCGGCGATTGATTTTTTAGCTTTAGTGATAAGTGGTTTTTGACCTGAGATAAGTGCCAATTCTTCAGCAGCTTTTTCAAGACTTTTAGCGTTTGATACAGCTTCACCAACACCCATGTTCAAAACGATCTTATCTACTTTAGGCACAGCCATCACTGATGAGTAGTTGAATTGTTCTGTCAAAGCAGGAACTACTTCATTAAGATATTTTTCTTTTAAACGATTTGCCATTATACTTCTCCTTTCCTTCGTGATTAATCAAGCACTTCGCCTGATTTTTTGTTGTAGCGAACTTTTTTACCGTCTACAAATTTGTAACCAACACGACCAGCTACACCATTTTTGTCCAATACTTGAACGTTTGATACGTGGATAGCTGCTTCTTTCTCGATGATACCACCTTGAGGAAGTTCGTTAGTTGGACGTTGGTGTTTCTTAACGATGTTAACACCTTCAACGACAACTTTGTTTACTTTTGGAAGGGCAGTAAGGACAACAGCTTCTGTTCCCTTATCTTTACCAGCGATTACGCGAACTTTGTCGCCTTTTTTTACAAACATTAGGTTTCTCCTTGATTTTTCTTACGCCCATAAGGGCACCCTGGAAAGTAATCCAGGGGACTAGTTTGTTTCTAAAAATTAAAGTACTTCTGGAGCAAGTGACACGATCTTCATGAAGCCACCTTCACGCAATTCGCGTGCAACTGGGCCAAAGATACGTGTTCCGCGAGGAGTTTTGTCTTCACGGATGATAACTGCTGCGTTTTCGTCAAATTTGATGTATGAACCATCAGCACGACGAGCACCTGATTTAGTACGAACGATAACAGCTTTTACAACGTCACCTTTTTTAACCGCACCACCAGGAGTAGCTTGTTTTACAGATGCCACGATAACATCACCGATGTTTGCAAATTTACGTCCTGAACCACCAAGAACCTTGATAGTCAAGATTTCGCGAGCACCGCTGTTGTCTGCGACTTTCAAACGAGTTTCTGTTTGAATCATTTCAGTTTTCTCCTTTCAGGTTTGATTAGATGATGACCGCTTCTTCAACAACTTCTACAAGACGGAAACGTTTTGTAGCTGAAAGCGGACGAGTTTCCATGATACGTACGATATCGCCTTCTTTGGCAACATTGTTTTCATCATGTGCTTTGTATTTCTTAGAGTAGTTAATACGTTTACCATAGACTGGGTGGTTACGTTTTGTTTCAACTACAACTGTGATTGTCTTGTCCATTTTGTCAGATACAACACGTCCAACAAGAACTTTACGATTATTGCGTTCCATTGAAATTTCTCCTTCCCTAGTCTATTATTTCGCTTCAGATTGAACTGTTTTGATACGAGCGATTTGTTTTTTAACTTCTTTCAAGCGAGCTGTTTGTTCCAATTGACCAGTAGCAACTTGGAAACGAAGTTCAAACAATTCTTTTTTCAATTCGTTTTCGCGCTTCGCGAGTTCTTCTTGAGAAAGACCACGAAGTTCTTTAACAAATTCTTTTACTTCATTAAGTTTCATGCCTTCTCCTTATTCTGCTTCACGTTTTACGAATTTACATTTAACTGGCAATTTGTGGCTTGCAAGACGAAGCGCTTCGCGAGCAATCTCTTCAGATACACCAGCGATTTCGAACATCACTTTACCACGTTTAACTGGTGCTACCCAACCTTCAGGCGCCCCTTTACCAGATCCCATACGCACACCGATAGCTTTAGCAGTGTATGATTTGTGTGGGAAGATTTTAATCCAAACTTTACCACCACGTTTCATGTAACGAGTCATGGCGATACGAGCAGCTTCGATTTGGCGGTTAGTGATCCAGTGGCTAGTTGTAGCTTGAAGACCGTATTCACCGAATGCTACTTCTTTTCCACCTTTTGCTTCACCGCGCATTTTTCCACGGAATTCACGACGGTGTTTAACACGTTTAGGTACTAACATTGGTTATTTACCTCCTTTAGTGTTTTTACGAGCTGGAAGAACTTCACCACGGTAGATCCATACTTTAACACCAAGTTTACCGTATGTAGTATCTGCTTCTTCCCAAGCGTAATCGATATCTGCACGAAGTGTGTGAAGTGGAACAGTTCCTTCAGAGTATCCTTCAGCACGAGCGATATCTGCACCGTTCAAACGACCTGATACTTGAGTTTTGATTCCTTTAGCTCCAGCACGCATTGCACGTTGGATTGCTTGTTTTTGTGCACGACGGAAAGCGACACGTTGCTCCAATTGACGAGCAATTCCTTCACCTACAAGGTGAGCATCCAAATCAGGTTGTTTGATTTCGATGATGTTGATGTGTACTTGTTTTCCAGTCAATTTGTTAAGTTTTGCACGGAGTGCATCAACGTTAGCACCACCTTTACCGATAACCATACCTGGTTTAGCAGTGTGAAGTGAAACGTTAACTTTGTTTACTGCGCGTTCAATTTCGATAGTTGAAACTGCTGCGTCAGCAAGTTCTTTTTGAACGAATTTACGGATTGCAAGATCTTCATGAAGGTAATCCGCGTATTCTTTTTCAGCATACCATTTGGCATCCCAATCACGGATGATGCCGACACGCATACCAATTGGATGTACTTTTTGACCCACGATGTTACCTCCTTATTTTTCTGCAACAGCCACAGTGATGTGAGCTGTACGTTTGTTGATTGGTGAAGCTGAACCTTTCGCACGTGGACGGAAACGTTTCATAGTTGGTCCTTCGTTTGCGAATGCTTCAGATACTACCAAGTTAGCTTTGTCCAAACCAAAGTTGTTTTCAGCGTTAGCTACAGCTGAATTCAAGACTTTCAAGATGATTTCAGCAGCTTTGTTTGGTGTGAATGTCAAGATTGCAATAGCATCGGCTACGCTTTTACCACGGATGTTGTCAAGAACAAGACGTGATTTACGAGGTGAAACACGTACTGTACGAGCCATTGCTTTAGCTGAAGTAATTTCTGCCATTTATGTTCTCCTTATTTTCTACGTGTTTTCTTGTCGTCTGCAGCGTGACCTTTGTAAGTACGAGTTGGTGCAAATTCACCAAGTTTGTGACCTACCATGTCTTCTTGGATGTAAACAGGTACGTGTTTACGTCCGTCATAAACTGCAATAGTGTAACCAATGAAACTTGGGAAGATCGTTGAACGACGTGACCAAGTTTTGATAACTTTTTTCTTTTCGTCGTTAGCCTGAGCTTCAACTTTTTTCATCAAATGCTCATCGACGAAAGGTCCTTTTTTAAGACTGCGTCCCATTTTTATTTTTTCTCCTTTAAATGTAGTACCACAGCGGCTTGCGCTCACATGGAGCGCTACCGAGCTGGCGGATTTCCTAGTTGCTTAGGCGACTAGTTTACTATTATTTCTCGTTGCGACGACGAACGATAAGTTTGTCAGATTTCGCTTTCTTGTTACGAGTTTTAAGACCAAGAGCAGGTTTGCCCCATGGAGTAGATGGCGCTTTACGACCAACTGGTGCTTTACCTTCACCACCACCGTGTGGGTGATCGTTAGGATTCATTACAGAACCACGAACTGTTGGGCGGATACCTTTCCAACGGCTACGTCCTGCTTTACCAAGGTTTACAAGTCCATGTTGTTCGTTTCCGACAACACCAACTGTAGCACGACAAGTTCCAAGAATCATACGAACTTCGCCAGATTGAAGACGAACAAGAACGTATTTACCTTCTTGACCCAATACTTGGGCAGAAGCACCAGCAGCACGTACCAATTCTCCACCACGACCTGGTTTCAATTCGATGTTGTGGATCAAAGTACCAACTGGGATGTTAGCAAGTGGAAGAGCATTTCCGACTTTGATATCTGCTTCAGGACCTGAAACGATACGTTGACCAACTTCAAGACCTTTTGGAGCGATGATGTATGCTTTCACACCGTCAGTGTAGTGTACAAGAGCGATGTTTGCAGAACGGTTTGGATCGTACTCGATAGTTTTAACAACTGCTTCAACGTTGTCTTTGTTACGTTTGAAGTCAACCAAACGGTAGAAACGTTTGTGTCCACCACCTTGGTGACGAACAGTGATACGACCGTTGTTGTTACGACCAGCCTTGCTCTTCAAAGCAACAAGCAATGATTTTTCAGGAGTGCTTGTTGTGATTTCAGCGAAATCCAAAGAAGTCATATTACGGCGACCGTTTGTTGTTGGTTTATAAACACGAATTCCCACGATATTTCCTCCTTAGATTATTCAGCTTCAGCAGCGAACAACTCGATTGCTTTTGAATCAGCTGTAAGTGTGATGATAGCTTTTTTAGTTTTGTTAGTAAAACCAGTGTAACGTCCAACACGTTTTGCTTTTGGTTTTACGTTGATTGTGTTAACGTTGGCAACTTTAACACCTTCGAAAGCAGCTTCAACAGCTTGCTTGATCAAAAGTTTGTGTGCACGAGTGTCAACTTCAAATACATATTTTCCTGCTTCAAGTTGAGCCATTGAGCTTTCAGTGATGACAGGTTTTTTGATAACATCATACAAATTCATTATGCAAGAACCTCCTCGATTTTAGAGATAGCTGCTTGTGTGACAAGAAGTTTGTCGCTATTTGCGATGTCAAGAACACTTGCAGTTGTAGCAGTTGCAACTTTCACGTTTGGAAGGTTACGAGCTGAAAGAGCTGCGAATTCATTTCCTTCTTCAAGGATAACAAGAACTTTAGAATCGATGCTCAATGCTGCAAGAACTTTTGCAAATTCAGCAGTTTTTGGAGCTGTAAATGAAAGAGCGTCTACAGCTACGAATTTGTTTTCAGCAACTTTTTCAGAGTAAACTGATTTAAGAGCTAGGCGACGAACTTTTTGTGGAAGTTTGTAGCCGTATGAACGTGGAGTTGGTCCGAAGACAACACCACCACCACGCCATTGTGGTGAGCGGATAGAACCTTGACGAGCACGTCCAGTTCCTTTTTGACGCCATGGTTTGCGTCCACCACCTGATACTGCAGAGCGGTTTTTAACAGCGTGTGTTCCTTGACGAAGGCTTGCGCGTTGGCTGATGATCACATCAAACACAACTGATTCATTTGGTTCAATACCAAATACTGCATCGTTAAGAACAACTTGGCCAGCTTCTTTACCAGTTTGGTCAAATAATGTTACGTTTGCCATTGTGACTGATTTCCCCTTTCTTTATTATTTACCAGCTTTAACTGCTGATTTGATAGTGATAAGAGATTTCTTAGCACCTGGTACGTTACCTTTGATAAGGATAACGTTCTTTTCTGGAACAACTTGTACAACTTCAAGGTTTTGAATTGTTACGCGGTCGCCACCCATGCGTCCTGCAAGGTTTTTACCTTTGAATACGCGGTTAGGTGCAACAGGTCCCATAGAACCTGGACGACGGTGGTAACGAGAACCGTGAGCCATTGGTCCACGTGATTGTCCGTGGCGTTTGATGACACCTTGGAAACCTTTACCTTTAGAAGTACCAGTTACGTCAACAACGTCTCCAGCTGCGAATGTTTCAACTGTAATTTCAGCACCAACTTCCAAGCCTTCAACGTTTTTGAATTCACGAATGAAGCGCTTAGGAGCCGTGTTAGCTTTCGCTACATGTCCTTTAGCAGGTTTGTTGCTCAATACTTCGCGTTTGTCATCGAAACCAACTTGGATAGCGTTGTATCCGTCTGTTTCAACAGTTTTAACTTGAAGAACAACGTTTGGAGTTGCTTCAATAACTGTTACAGGGATCAATTCGCCAGCTTCAGTGAAGATTTGAGTCATTCCCACTTTTTTCCCTAAGATTCCTTTTGTCATGAGAAAATAGTTCCTTTTCTATATTTTTTATTCAAAAAGTTTTTAACGAGCGTTTTTTATGCTCAAGTCTAAGATACAAAGGGCGTCAAACTCAAAGTGAAAATAGGAAACTGACGCAGTGTCTAACAGACACTAGGAAGTTTATCTTTTTCACACCGAGTTTAGCCCGTGTTCAATTAAATTGAAACACCAGCCTCTGCTCTTTTATATTTTAGATTAAAGTTTGATTTCTACGTTTACACCACTTGGAAGATCCAATTTCATCAAAGCATCAACTGTTTTTTGAGTTGGGTTAACGATATCGATCAAACGTTTGTGTGTACGCATTTCAAATTGTTCGCGAGAGTCTTTGTATTTGTGAGTCGCACGAATAATTGTGTAGAGGCTACGCTCAGTTGGAAGTGGGATTGGACCCGCAACTTGTGCACCTGTACGAGTAGCTGATTCTACGATTTTTGCAGCCGCTGTGTCAAGCGTACGGTGTTCGTAAGCTTTCAAACGGATACGGATTTTTTTGTTTGCCATCTTTTTCTCCTTTTCGTCTATTTAAGATAATAGGCTAGCTCCACAAGAAAACCGACGCGCGTTGCGTGGCAATGCAACCGAGCGTGTCGCAACCTCTTGCATCAAAGCTAAGGCTGTAATTTACAGCACCATAATAGAATAACACAAAGCCCCTGCGATTGCAAGGGATTTGTGAGCTTTTTTTCGTTTTTTTAGGATGAAACTGTTTTCTCTTTTAATCTTTCTAAGATTACGGATTTATATCTATAAAAAACCGTCTTTTTTCTATATAATGTGTGTCATTTTGACCTTGAGTTTATCTTCTGATTGATCTACTAAAATGTCCGCTTTAGATTCGGTTTCTCTATAGTATCGCAGGTACTGCTCCCTTCTCATCTGATGGCTAGCTAATACAAAAGATGCATCGCGATTTCTCATAGTCGTATCTCGAGCTAGACGCCTCTTTAATTCGGTCTCCTCATCCGTGTAGAAACAGATGGTTTTGTCAAAGAGTTCCTTGGGTAGAAAGCCCGCAGACATCCCTTCAACAATCAGAATCGGCTTGGCTCCAGACAAGACCTCGCTAGCCTTCCACGGTTCATCGATTGTTAAGACATCCATACCTGCCTGCAAGGCGAGAATATCTCTCTGTAAACTTGCCAGTTCATGCGCCACTGGGAGACAAGCTGTCACCTTTTGATCTGGCGCTTGCTTTGGTACTACCAGGTGACGTTCTGAGGTGATATAGGGATCTGTTTCTAGTAAATTTACTGTAGTAGAATCTAGGGCTTGATGTAATTCCTGTGCAAAGGTTGATTTACCTGAAGCCCCATGACCGTAGATCCCCAGCGTCCTAATTCTTCCCGTTTCGATCTCTGAAACCAGTTGTTCTATCAGGTCTTTTTTCTTCATTCTCTCTTCACCTGCTCATAGCTTTCTTTTCCGTCATTAAGCTTGTTCCAAATCACCACTTGCCCACTTTTGAGGGATTTTTGCACATCGATAATTCGTTGATTAGAAGACCCTCGAAACTGGAGCATAAGATTGCGTTTGCTTTTATCATACCGTCCATCGACAAGGATGTCAATCAATGATAAGAGTTCCAGTTTATCTGGAGTCTCCAGCATCATTTCTTCCCAAGTATAACCCGTCCAGGACCAGATGTCTTTTTCTGGTAATTCCTTTCGAATGCGCTTAACGAGAGGCAAGAGAATGCCCGTATTAAGAAAGGGTTCTCCTCCTAGCAAGGTCAAACCTTGAACATAGGGTTGGGCAAGGTCTTCCATGATTTGTTCTTCTAATTCTGCCGTATAGGGAATGCCTGCGTTGAAAGACCAAGTCGCAACATTATAGCATCCCTCGCAGTGAAACATGCAACCTGATACATAGAGAGAGTTGCGCACACCTTCTCCATCGACAAAGTTAAAGGCCTTATAATCAATGATCCGCCCTTTACTAAGTTCCTCACTTTTCCATTCACCTGGTTTTGGTGTATTCCATGTCATCCTTTTACTCCAAATCTATCCAGTAACGTTCTACACCATTGCGAACATCCTCAAACACCCCACCGTTTGCCACAATCACCGCCCTACTAGCAGGATTTTCCGTACTACAGGTCACAAGTGATTTTTTGATGTTCTTTTCCTTAGCAACTTGCAGGCCTTGTCTGAGGGCTTCTTTGGCATAACCTTTACCTCTTTCAGAAGGGCGGATGGAGTAGCCAATATGGCCAGCATGATTCAGCAAGCCCTCATTTAGTTTCAATCGCAGATTCAAAAATCCTAGAGCACGACCTACATCATCAAATGATACAAATTGAATAGAAGGAACACGATTTTCAGGCAAGTTTATTCCCATCTCTTTTTGCATATTTGTTTCCAACCACTCTTCATAAGAAAAAGCCTCTGTCTCCCAAAACCCACCATCATGAGGAGAATGTGCTTGTTCAAACTCTGCCATCATCTCTAAAACTGTTTCTTTATCTGCCAATATCGGTCTGCGTAGTATCATTTTCACCTCCAATTAAGAGAAAAGTGAGAGCAGACTCTCACTTTTATTTTTTCTTATTCTTGTTTAAAAACTGTTCTCTGAGGTTGAGCAAGCGTTCTTTTTTACCTGTTCCACCTTTCGAGTGTTTCTCGTGATAACGGGTCACTTGTGCGCGTCCCTTATCGTCTAATTGGTATTTCCCCATTCCATTTCCTTCTAATTTGTTACTTCATGTCCTGCTGTTTTAATTGTTGAACCGTTCATGTGTTTGACACGCGCAGCGATTTCCTTGTGGCGTCCATTAACCATCGGACGCGCTTGAGGATTGCCCAGATACCCACACGTACGTTTGACCACATCTACTGTTTTAGGGTCGCTATTGCCACAGTTTGGACAAGCAAAGCCTCTCTCAGTTGGTTCAAAATCCCCTTCAAAGTCACACTTGTAGCAACGATCAATCGGAGTATTGGTCCCTAGATAGCCAACTCGGTCATAGGCATAGTCCCAAACAGCTTCCAGGGCCTTAGGATTTTGTTGAAGAACTGGATACTCACAATAATGGATAAAGCCACCTGACGCACCTGCTTCTGGATAAACTTTCTCAAAGTCTAATTTTTCAAACGGTGTTGGATTTTTACGAACATCGTAGTGGAAAGAGTTGGTGTAGTATTCCTTGTCCGTGATGTCCGGAATAGAGCCGAACTTCTCTGTATCCAAGCGACAGAAGCGGTCTGTCAGACTTTCAGACGGTGTGGAGTAGATAGAGAAATGGTAACCATATTGGTCAGACCACTCTTCCACACGACGTTTCATATCGCGAATGATATCCAGTGTGAATTCCTTGGCTTCAGGATTGCTTTCCCAGCTGTTTCCAAAGAAGACCGTCGCAACTTCGTACAAACCGATGTAGCCCAGCGAAACTGTCGCGCGGCGATTCTTAAAGAGTTGATCTACACTTTCTTCTTTTCCGAGACGGCGACCGAAGGCTCCGTACTGATAAAGGATAGGGGCATTCGCTGGTGTTGCTTCCTTGGTCCGTTCAACACGGTAAACCAGAGCATCTTCTGCGATGTTCATACGCTCATTGAAGATTTCCCAGAACTTATTCAGATCCCCTTCAGACTCGAGGGCGATACGAGGCAGATTGACTGTCACAACACCTAGATTCATACGACCTGAATTGACCTCGACACCATTCTCATCCTTCCATCCTTGGAGGAAAGAACGGCAGCCCATAGGAACCTTGAAGGAGCCTGTCAGTTCGATAATCTTATCATAGGATAAGACATCTGGGTACATCCGCTTGGTTGCACACTCAAGAGCCAACTGTTTGATATCGTAGTTAGGTGACCCCTCCTCTAAGTTAAGGCCTCTTTTCAGCGTAAAGATGAGTTTAGGGAAGATAGCTGTACGGTGTTCTGAACCAAGCCCCTTGATTCGGATGTTTAAGATAGCTTTTTGAATTTCCCGCTCAAAACGACTAGTTCCTAGACCAAAACCGAGCGAAGTAAAAGGTGTTTGTCCATTTGAAGTGAAGAGGGTGTTGATTTCATACTCAAGAGATTGCATGGCATCGTAGATGTCCTTTTGCGTTTTTTTCCAAGCGTAATCTTCCCGTTTTTCGGGCAAGACCCACTCTTCCGCATCCTTGAGGTGTTTTTGATAATTCTTCTCCGCATAAGGCGCCAAGACTTCATCGATACGGTCAGCTGAACAGCCCCCGTACTGGCTAGAAGCAACGTTGGCGATGATTTGTGAAATTTGAGCTGTCGCAGTCTGGATAGACTTGGGACTCTCTACCTCTGCATTCCCAATCTTAAAACCATTTTCCAGCATGCCTTTAAAATCAATCAAACAGCAGTTGGTCATCGGAGTGTAGGGGCTGTAGTCCAAGTCATGATAGTGGATATCCCCTTTTTGGTGAGCATTAGCTACGTGCTTAGGAAGCATTTGCAGCCCGATTGACTTCCCAACAATCCCTGCTGTCAAATCACGTTGGGTGTTGAAGACATCGCTGTCTTTATTGGCATTTTCATTGACAACTGCTTGATCTTTATTGAGAAGTTTATGGATACTAAAGTTGATATCTGTCGCTTTTGAGCGCTCAAAATCCCTTTGTGTCCGATAAGTGATATACTCCTCAGCCAAGGCATATTCTTTGGCTTCAAGGAGTTCATGTTCTACGACATTTTGAATTTCGTAAATCTTGACACCTTGAGGGAAGCGACTGTGAATTTCAGTCACGATTCTTTCAACTAGACCATTTAGGCGTTTTTCTACTAGAGGCGTAACGTCCATAACCTTTTCCGCCGCCTTGTGGAGAGCCTTGTCAATCTTGTCTACATCAAACACCACTCGTCTACCATCTCGTTTTTCAACGAACAAGGTGGGAACGGTTGCAAGCTTTTCTTCTAATACAATCATATCCATGCTCTTTTCTAAAATGTTGTTCTATGAAGTATTATACCACTCTAAAAATAAAAATCAATATCTTGTGTTAAAAATCCTAAATTTTTTAAAATTCCACAAGATATTGATTTTTTGTTATTTTGATTTATAAAGTTTGAACTCGCTAGTATCTGTCTGAACAAGCTCATAGTTTTCACTGAGCCAGCTCTCTACATCTGACCACAAGGCAACTTTTTGATTGACCACAATCATCTTCGGTTGATTCTCTTTCAGGTCATTCATCAGTTTGGTTTTATTTTCATCGCTTGCAGTATAGAGTGTTGGTGTTGATAGTGAAGTCGACGCCAAGCGTTCACTTGCACGGTAGAAATCGGGACGATCATCCCAAGCATAGACACGATCCTCAGAACTCATTTGTTGTTTGACCACGCTAGCAAGACGGTCTCTCTCCTGATAAGTCGCTGGGTGCGAAAGGTAGCGACTCACGATAGGAAGAACAATGAGATAGGCAAGGGCAATCAGTGGTAGATAGAAATTTCCTTTAAGGAAAGAAGTTTGTTTCTCACGTCTTCTTCTACGACGACTCCCTCCATCTGAAACATCTTCCTTGATTCCTGTCAGAAGGAGCAAGACCAAGAAAGGAATTAGCACCACAAGACGAGTACCGTTGATAGGTTCTTTGGAGAGAATCAAGATTCCCAAAGAAACCAACAATCCCAAGCTAGCAGCAATTGAGAGGGCATATTGCTTGGCTGGTTTTGACTGGAACAAGCCTGTAAAGAGCAAACCAAGGGAACCTAACCCAATAGCAAGCAAGCCATAGAAGGCTGCATTTTCAAGCAAATGCGAGTTCGAAAAGAGGCTAAGAGTATTTACCGGATATAAGGTCTGGCTAATGGCATCCCCAAAACTACCTGTCCACACTGTATAGTAGCCTAAAGGATAGAATAAGAGTGAAAATCCTAGGGCTGACGCAAAAAACTGATATAGACCATGAACAAAGTGACCTTTGCCTAGATTAAAGCCGATAATCCCCAAGGCCAGTACAGCCGCAAACAAGGCTGTTGGGATTGGCGCAAGGAAGAAAGCGAGAGCAAGGCTCATCCCCACTCGTACAAACCCTTTGTCGTCCTTTGGAAAAGCTAGATAATTTGTCACGATACTCAATGAATAAAATAGGAAAGGCAGGGCTAGCAAGAGAGCATAACCGCCACCAAAAGCGAGGCCCGCTACAAGCAAGTATAAAATAAAGACAACTCGTTTCGCTTCCTTTTCTTGGCCGACAAGAGTATCCGCAGCCTTAAAAAGAAAAACACCTGCTCCAAACAAGGCCAACCACTCAACCAAAGCAATCAGAATACTGCCTTGAAAAAGGTAGGTTAGCACATAATAGAGCAATCCCTCCGTCCCAAAATAATCTGTATACATTTGACCATTTTGATGCAAGGCCCAACCGGTATAAAGATCTTGAGTTTGTTGCGGACTGATTAAACCAAAAATAAAAGGCAGGGCAACCGAAATGGCTGTGGCCACTAGACTCCAAAGCAAAATACTAAAAAAGGGAATGGGAGCTCCTTCTCGTTTCTCTGGCACTGACCAGTCTTGGTAATGAGATTCTTCTTGCTTCTCATCTATTTTCCCGTATACGTTCATTCAATTTCTCCTCTAAGTTTATCTGTTTTAGTATATCAAAATCTTACAGGAATGTCAGCTTGGGATTGATATTTGCTAAATTTCTTATCCAATAGCGCAAAGCGTTCGATTTCACGAAAACGGTGGAATCGACTGTTTCTATACTCTCTGATAAAATCATCATCTTCTAGATTAAGCATGGTTTTCTCCTTTACTTATCTATTCGTAAGAAGACAAAAATAAGATCCAGCCTTGGGCTAGATCTTGATGGATAGTTAGAGCATAGGTGCAAACAACTGGACAATTTCCTTGATGAGGCTTTGATACCAGCTGGTTTTGATAGTGTGGGGATAAATTTCTTGAGAAACTTTAAAAATCTCTTCGAAGTCCCTTTCAATATCGATGATGGACTGCGTTCTATAAAGTAAGACGGCATTTTCATAGTGGTGGAGCAAGCTCCGATAGTCAAAATTGATGGTCCCCACAGTAGCTGCCTCTCCATCGACAAGCATTTGCTTGCTATGAAGGAATCCCGGACTGTACTCATAAATACGAACCCCCGCAGATAACAAGTCTGGATAGGCTCCTCGAGTAACTAACTGAATAACCTTCTTATCTGGGATACACGGTGTCACAATTCGCACATCTACCCCTCTCAATGCTGCATTTTTGATACTTTCGGTGAGATCATAGTCCGCAATCAGATAGGGAGTCGTGATATAGACGTAATCTGTAGCTTGATTGATAAGATTTTGGTAGACCGTTTTTCCAACTTGAGCTCTGTAGATGGGTTTTGGCCCACTACTATAGGGAATACAGAGCCCCATCCCGTCTCTGGGGTGATTTTCTAGATGGTATTGGTCAAAGTCACTAATCTCTCCACGGTTGATATACCATGCAGATAAAAAAAGTCTGGTAAAAGCCTTAACTGCTGGTCCATCCAAACGAATACCGCTATCCTTCCAATAACCAAAGCGTTCGATATGGTTGATATACTCATCAGCCAGATTGATACCACCTGTATAGGCAATCTGCCCATCAATAATCATGATTTTACGGTGGTCACGGTTGTTATAAGCAACGGTCAAACGTGGAATCACCTTGTTAAATTTGTGGGCTTCAATCCCTCGACCACGAAGCTGGACGGTGTAATCTCCAGGTAAGGTTGCCATACAACCAATATCATCATAGAGAAGCTTCACCTCTACTCCTTGAGTTGCCTTTTCTTCCAAAATCTCCAAAATACTATTCCACATCAAACCTTCTTCGATGATATAGTATTCGAGAAAGATAAACTTCTCAGCTTTCTTGAGATCCTCTAGCATCTGATGCCACATGCTTTCACCAGATGCAAAAAATTGTGTATCCGTTCGATCATAGACATCAGCATTCGTATCCATGCTGAGGAGAGATTTGATAACTCCGTAAGCTGACTTGTCCTGCTCTTTTAACTCCAAACGGAGAGCTCTGCTATTGTCCTCTCGATCAACCATTGATTGGAGCTGCTTTAGCTGCTTCATTTCTTTTTTAGATAAACGGCGTTCTCCAAACATGATATAGAGCAAGGGTCCAAACACTGGTACAAAGGCTACTAACAGCCATGTTACCTTACTCTCAGGATTCATAGATCGATTGACAATCGATACAATGGTCGCTAAGCTCACTAAAATGACTAGGATAATCCAGACAATTGGAGCCATTTGCCCTAGATAGAGAAATAAACCAAAGACGATAAACAACTCTGCCAACATGATGGTAATACTGAAACCATATTTGGACATGAGTAGCTGCATTTTTCTAGCTGTCATACATCCCCTTCCTTTTCTAACATTCTCCTTAACTGCTTGATAAACTAGTGTTTCTACTAGTATACCTCAGTTCAGGGGTAGATGGCAACCGTTTGCCTTTGCTCAAGTTCCAGTCGTTCCGTGTTTAGATGATTATTACAATTTCAGAGCCAACATATTGACCGTCATACCAGCTGCAGTCCCCATAAGGTAGACGACATCTCCCTCCTTGATAAGTCCATTCTCCAAAGAATAAGCCAAGCCAAACGGTACAGAGACTGACACCATATTTCCATAGTCAGTGACGAGATTGAGGTACTGATCCTCAGCCACACCTAGTTTTTCCATGACCAAAGGAAGAGCACGACTTGCTTGGTGAGGAATGATATAGTCCACGTCTGCCAAGGCTAGCTGTGTTTTTTCTTGAAACTCTTCAAACATGACTGGGATTTTACGAGCAGACAAGAGGAGGATTTTCTTCCCCTTCATGTCAAACATATAGTTGGTCTTCGTCGCTTCAGAGTACTCTTTTGGTTGAAAAGAAGTCAGACCTCCACGAATCTCCGTATCGTGAGCCCCTTCTGACCAAGTACGTTGGAGACTAGCAATGACCCCTTTTTCCTGATGACTTTTTTGGAAAATAAAGGCTGCTGCCCCATCACTAAAGAGTTCAAAACTTTCTTTCTGCTTGGGATTGAGCCCTAAACTACCAACCTCACTAGACACAATCAAGACACGATTGTATTCGCCCGCCTCAATCAAGTGGGACATAGTCGATAGAGCAGAAATAAAGCTGGTACAGGTCGTATTGATGTCCATTGCTGGAATTGAGAGTCCTTTTGCCACGCGCTCATGAATCAAGGCAGCCGTACAAGGGATAGGCTGAACACCAACTGCACTAGCTGATACAAGGCAATCGATATCCTTAATATCCAAATTTGCATGTTCAAGTGCACGGTGGATAGCTCCCTCTGCCAAGTCAAGTTGCGTTTCTTCATTTTCAACTACACGATAACGGGTCTGGTCTTTAAATTGAACTGTATGCTTTGGAAGGCAAATGCCATAACCTGCGATTTCTACATGTCTTTTTACTTCTGTCATTGTCTTTTTCCTTTCATAAACGTTGGATACGTTTGAGTTTACGGCTAGTATCCCAGTGATAATCTGAAAATTGGATTTGAGGAACTATGAACTCTTTTTGCTGGGCCAAGAGTTGGAACTGTGCTAAAATTGCTGTCTCTACGTCCTCATCTCGTTGGCTTAGACAAACTTCCACTAATTTCTCGGAATGTTGCTTAACTCGGTAATCTCCTACATTCTCCACAAAGAGGATACAACGTCTGATAAAGTCTGGATAGATCGTTACCTGTCCCCCATTCTGCCCTTCAAAGTAGAAGATATCATCAGAGCGTCCTTCGACCTTGTCAATCCGTGTATAGTAGGAGCCACAGGGACAAGGCTCCGGATTTTCAACCAAGATATCATTGAGCTGGTAGCGATAAACAGGCTGACTACTTCGCTTAAAGTCCGTAATCACTGGATAAAAACGGCGGTCATCTAGATACTGCTTTTCCACAAAGATAATGTCTTCGTTGAGATGTAGATTGCCAGCTGAGCAAGTGCAGGCTAGGAAACCTTCTGTCGCCTGATAAACTTGGTCAATGATGGATAGTGAAAAGGCTTCTGCGATCCGTACCCTATCACTATCTTCCAAGATTTCCGCCACCGAAACGATTTTTTGTGGGTGAATAGCTAACTCTCCATCCTTGAGACGCTTGCTCAATTCAATCAACATCGAGGCTGGCGCCACAATAATCGTTGGTTGATAGTTGTTGAGTCGCTCGATATGCTCATCTGTATGTTTGAAAATATCAAAATACTCTAGACGAATGAGCGCTGTATTGATGGTCTGATAGAGTTCATTATCAGCTCTCAGGAAAAAGGCGATGCGGTGTCCAAAAAGCTGCCCCTTGGGCAACATCTTTGCCAAGATAGCCGCAGCCCACATACTTCGCTCTTTCTCTGTTGTGATAAAGAGCCCCCGATGTCCAGACGTCCCTGAAGACAGACCGACGGCTACTTCCCCTTTAAGTTCAGTGAAGTCACGGGTCTTCTCACTTTCAATAGCTAAGGATAAGGCTTCATCACGATCCACTCCTTGGGTGTTGAGCTCATTGAAATGTTCCATCATAAAAGCCTTGTCCATATGGTCAAAGTTGCTAGGAACCCCATTTTTAAAGTAGGGCGACTCTCGCTTTAAAAAGTCCATATAGTTAGCTAATTGCTTTTTCTGATAGTTTTCTACAGCTTCTCGAGATTTGAAATGATGAAGCCATCGAGTTTGGATAAAGGTTTTAAGAAAGGTTATTTTTTTCATGTAAGATTGACTCTATCCTTTCTACAGGATCATGGCTAACAACTACCTCGATACCGTCCTTTAAGACTTCCTCCAAAAACTCTGTCCCCCTGATATAGTCGGCCCTATTATCCTGGACCAAGGAAGGAATCAGGTGCATCTGCTTGGTATAAGGTAAGAGGTCAATTCCCCAACAGAGGTCCGCTGCAATGAGGAGATTAAGGTCTGGAAAATATAGACAGGCTTGCCCCCTAGCATGCCCGTCAACAGAGGCTACTAGGATACTGCCATCTCCAAAAAGATCACAAATCGGACGATAGGGAAAAGTTGAAACTTGCTGGTCAGCTCTGATAATGGTTATATTTTTCTCAAAAGAAGCTGGTAAAAACTCCTTGAAAATCAAGTCTTTCAACTTGGGTTTTTGGTAGACTTCATATACTTCTTTTGTCAAGATAAAGGTTGCACGAGGAAAGAAACTAGCTCCTCCCAGATGATCTGGATGTAGGTGTGATAGAAGAACATAGTTAATTTCTTCTGGTTTGATTCCCTTCGCTTCCAGCAAACGTGAAATCTGGTCCTTCTCCGTCATTTGAACGGGCGTTCCTAGCCGATAGAAACCATAGCGAAGCCGGGTCTTAATATCGTAATGATAGCCTGTGTCATAGAGGAGATAGCCCTTGTCCCTGTGTTTGATAAGAAAAACACCTGCTGGAAAGGTCATCTTTTGATTCTTAACTCCCTTAAATAGCAAACCTGTGTAGCTGGTACAGTAGCCTGCTGGGAAATAATCAATGCTTTCGATAATCTTGGACATATTGTTCAATCCCTTCCGAAATACTGATTTGAGGGCGATACCCCAAGTCTCGCTCCGCCTTGCTGATGTCCAACGTCTGACTATAACGGAGCAGATAATAGGTATAGCGTGTCATAGGCGGTTCACCTTTGAGTTTCAAGACCTTATACAGAAACTCTAAACTACTAGCAATAACTGAAAGAAGAGGAGTTGGCACTTTTCTGTATGTTATTGGATAGCCCAACCCTCTCAAGGTTTCTTCTATCAAATCCTTAAAGGCTCTTGGTTCCCCATTGGTAATATTATAAACTTCGCCACTAGCTTGAGGGGTCTCTAGTGCCAAGCGAATTGCCAGAGCGACATTTTCCACACAGGTCATATCCATGAGCTGACAACCATCCCCTATCAAGGGAATGCCAATCTTCTGACTGAGTTTGAGAACTCGGGGCAAAATACTGGTATCCCCAATCCCAAAAAGCCCACGAGGTCGTAAGATAATACTCGGAACATCGGGATAATCCTTAAACAGCTTCTCCGAAGCCAGCTTACTACGAATGTAGTTGTTCAGATTATTTTCCTGAGGCGCAGCACTTTCTTTGATAGCTAGCTGATCTCGAGGCGCAGCATAGATGCTAGGCGAGGACACATAAACCAAACGCTGAATACCAGCCTCTCGGCAAGCATCCAGAACATACTTGGTCCCTAAGACATTTGTCTGGTAGAAATCCTCCCAAGGCCCCCAAACGGTAGAAAGAGCACCCGCATGCACAACCATGTCCATCCCCTGACAAGCCCGAGCCAAGTTCTCTTGCTTGGTCAAATCCCCCTGAAAAAATGCCACAGAGGAGTTTTCTAAAGACTGACCCACCTTGCGATTGCGTCCAAAAGCGCGTACCTGATAGCCCTGCTGACTAAGCTCTTCAACAACATACTTACCTAGAAAGCCCGTAGCACCTGTTACCAATACTTTCTTCATTCTTTACTTCTCCTTGTCCCCTAAGAGCCGATGTATTTCGCTCTTCAGAATCTCTGTTGGCTGATAGATTTGAGCTGCTCGACTAAGTTTGTTTAAGTCTGGCCAGTCATCTCTAGCCAACAACTCATCAAAGGCGCGTCCAATCGCTTCCGTATCCTCTCGTTTAGCAGTCAAGGCAATCCCTGCCTCTAATCCACGAACTGCATAGTCATACTGATCATAGTCATGGGGGAGAATCAAGGCAGGCTTACCATAGATGATACACTGGTAAAAAATACCTGCACCACCATGATGAATCACATAATCCATCTGGGGAATGTATTCCTTATAGGGAAGATAGGATACCACAGAAACATTGTCCATGAGCTCTTCACATTGGAAGTCTTGTCCGCCAAACCCCAGAGTCACAAAGAAGTGGCAATCTGGATGTGCTTCTGCCAATTGTTGTGTCTGATAGAGGAGATTGTCTTTAGCCCATGCTAGCTGAGTGCCACAGGAGACAAGGACCTTCTTATACCCTGCATAAGGAGACAAATCGAGGGGATAATTTTCTGCCCTCTCAATCGAAGACCCAAAAGGTCCCACCCAAAGGTAGTGCTCTGGAAAATCACTTTTCAGCTCCAACTCTTTCATCCCAATTCCCAAGATGGAATAGGGTGAATAGATGGTTTCCTGACCTTTCTGATTGTAGGGCTTAAAATCGTAACGTTTCAAGCGTTCTCTCAATAAAAAGCTTACGATTCGTTTCCCTAAACGAGTCCCTTTTCTTCCTAGCCATTGCAGACCAGATTGGAAAGATGTTTTTGGACTGCCCATTCCTCCAAAGAAACAAGGCGGTCCATCTGTCGTTTCAATGGCAAACTGTGTCGCCATCGTGGTAATCCAGGGAATGTTCAACTGTTCCGCAACAAGTCCTCCAGAGAGGGTTATAAAGTCCGCAATCACAATATCCGGTCTATTTTCCTGCCACTCTTGCACTAATTGATCTGAAACCACATTGATCAAATCAAGACTAGCTGACAACTGTCGATAAGCAGAAAACAGGTTTAATTGACCTTCATTGTTGGCTACACGCTCAAACTCATCTACACAATTTTCTAAAATGGGAATCACCCGGAATCCCATCTCCTCTGCTACAGTTTTTCGTTGCGGCCCTGTAAATAATCGAATCTCATACAAGGGATCCTTCAACAAAGGGGCAAGTAAATTCAGTGTTGGGAAGAGATGCCCACTCAAAGGAACTACAACCACATCAATTTTGATTTTTCTCATATGTCTAGGATAGCAAATTTTTAAAAAAAGAACTACCAAAATGATAGTTCTTTCTAATACTATTTATATTTTGAGGAATAAGTCGCTTCCACTCTACTTGATTTTTAGAAGAGTTCTTTGTAGAGAGCAATAGTTTCTTCTAGAGTTGGCATGAATGGATTGCCTGGCGCACATGCATCGATCAAAGCATTCTTAGAAAGGTAGTCAAAGTCAAAGTCTTTTTCTTGGATCCCGAGTTCAGTGAGTTTCTTCGGAATACCAACAGTTTCAGAAAGTTTCTCAATCTCAGCGATAGCATAGTCAGCACATTCTTGGTCTGTTTTCCCTTCCACATGGAGTCCCAAGGCCTTGGCTACATTGCGGAAAGCTTCTGGTACACGTTTGGCATTTTCACGCTCTACAACTGGGAGAAGCATGGCACAACAGACACCATGTGGCAAGTTATATACCGCACCGAGTTGGTGAGCCATAGAATGAACGTAGCCCAAACCAGCGTTGTTAAAGCTCATACCACCGAGGAAGATGGCATTGACCATAGCCTCACGCGCTTCAATATCTTGGCCATTTGCCACAGCACGAGAAAGATACTCCTTGATGAGTTCAATCGCTCCGATAGAAAGTTTCTTGGTCACATTATAAGCACCTGGTGTTACCAAGGCTTCGACAGCGTGAGTAAGAGCATCCATACCTGTCGCTGCTGTCAATCCTTTCGGCTTTGAAAGCATGAGTTCTGGATCATTGACAGAGATAAGGGCAAGGCTATTCTTATCAACCATTACCATCTTGACCTTGCGCTCTTCGTCAGTAATAACATAGTTAATGGTGATTTCTGCAGAAGTTCCAGCTGTTGTATTGATCGCAACCACTGGCAATCCTTTTTTAGCAGACTTGTGGAGGCCTTCGTAGTCCTGTGGTTTGCCACCATTTGTAGCAATGATAGAGATACAACTAGCCGCATCCTGAGGAGATCCTCCCCCAAGACTGATGATGAAGTCACATCCATGCTCTTTCAGGACAGCCACTCCGTCTGTGACGTTCTTGCAAGTCGGATTTGGCTCCACATCGCTAAAGATCACATATTTGATCCCTTCACCATCTAATGGTTTTAGGACCTTAGGTAAAATATCGCTGCCTTCGATGAACTTGTCTGTCACCAAAAGAGCCTTCTTATACCCCAGTTCCTTGATATACGGGCCTACTTCATTTACAACACCTTTACCGATAAGGTTAACTGATGGAACGTAAAATGTAGCCATATGCTTTTCCTCCTGCGCCTCTGCGCTAATTGATTATTTACTATAAGTATACGACCTTATAAGAAGTTTTACAAACACTTGTAAGCGTTTTAAGTAAAAAGTTAGTAAAGAACAGCCAACCCTTTTTCAAGAAAAAAGCTCCAAAAAGATAGCTTTCATCTCATTGGAACTTTTACTGAATCATTATTGCTTAGTTAATACCACTCGGTCAGATGCCTCTCGGTCCATATCATCGATAATCAATTGATTACCATTAACCGTGTAAATTTTGACATCATCACCGATAATGACACGTTGTTTTTCTGGTTCAAAGCTGACTTGCTTGATTTCCTTATCCCCATCTGGCTCGACCTCAGTCCATGTGCCAGTTTTACCTGTTACAACAAGAGTGATTTGGTCATTCTCATCTTTTCCAGTATAGGTACCATCGATATTCGTAGGTTGAGCTACAGTAGTGTCCTGACTTGAGGACGCCTGTGATTGACTAGCACTTGTCGCAGCGCTAGAAGATGATTCTTGTTGAGTAGATGATTGCTGAGCAGATTGCTGGGCAGGGGCTTGTGCTTTAGGTCCACAAGCTGCTAAAAGACTAAGAATTGCTAGGGAAGCAATAGAAAGTGTGAATGTTTTCGTTTTCATAGCGATTTCCTTTCTTTTGTGCCAATGTTTTGCTGGAATCGTTTCCAGATATACCTCCTACCTACAGTATAGCAACATAAACCTATAAGGTCAACTAATCTCGTCGCTTCCTACCAAACTTGCTCGAACTTCCGAGATAAAGTAGAGGGATCCCGTCACGAAAAGCAAGTCCTGGCCATTGGCCTTATCTTCAAATTCTCTGATAAAGTCGCCATAGGAAGGAATCAAATCATAACCTACCACATCCTTTTCATCCAGAGAGCCTTGGTAGTCAAAGCCTGTTACCTTAAGTTTTACCTGAGGCAACTGCTCAGATAGATAGCCTAGCATCCCCTGATAATCCTTGCGTTTAAGTGCTCCAAAAAGGATGCGAACCTGGTAACCTTGCTGGATTTTCCCCTGGATAAACTCTACTAGACGACTTAAAGCTGGCAGATTGTGAGCCCCATCTAGGTAGATTTGCGGGCGAATCCGTTCCAATCGCCCTGCCCAGTGGGTTTCTTTCAAGGCCTGTCTGACAAGCTCTTCTTCAACCCCTTCACCTCTTGACACCATAAACAGAAGAAAGCTTTGTAAAGCCAAGGCGGCATTTTCTTGCTGATAAACACCTTCCAAACTAATTTCAAGTTGTGAAAAACTCGCTAGGCTGCTTGAAAAATCCCCAGCATTCAAGGAGAAGTCTAGCCCAGCTTGATAGAGATCCACACCTAACTCTCTTGCTGTATTTTGACAGACAAGTTTAGCTTCTGGAGCGAGCTTAGCAATGACTGCCTGCTTGCCGGCCTTGAAAATACCAGCTTTCTGCTCGGCTATTTCCTCTAGACTATCGCCCAAGGTCTCCTGATGATCTAGCCCAATGGAAGTAATAACTGCAATCTCTCCTGTTACGACATTAGTCGTGTCAAGCAAACCACCAATCCCCACCTCTAGCAGGACTAGATCCACTCCCTGCTCTTTAAAATAAAGCAAAGCAATCAAGGTCAACAACTCAAAGAAAGACAATTGATCATGTGTTTCTAAAAGAATTTTCTCCATCTCCTTGACTTGGTTGGCTATACGGACAAAGTCTTCCTCTGCGATTGGTTGCCCATTGATACAGATTCGATCATGGATGCTGATGATATGAGGAGAGGTAAAAGTACCAACTTTTTTACCATGAGCAACAAACAACTCCCTCATAAAGGCAATAGTTGACCCTTTACCGTTAGTCCCTGTTACATGGATAATGGGATAAGCCTTCTCAGGATTCCCCAGCAAATCCACAGCTCGCTGCATTCGTCCAAGGCCAGATCTAAAGTTTAAACCAATCCGACTATGAAGCCATTCTTCTACTTCAAACATACATGTCTCCTTAACAACAATCCAATCAACTACCGCATCAAAGTATGATTACAAATAAAAAGTGAGGTCAGGACTAAAATCCCAACCTCTTACCTGGTTAGCTAATCACTAGCTACTATGAATTTCAACGTGGGCTAAAAACGTCCCCCGGATATTCCAACTCTCTCCAATTTCTGGGAGTTGGGCTAAAAACGTCCCCCGAACGTTCCTGCGTTTCTAATTTCTGGCGCA
>NZ_KV802736.1:105620-125845 GCF_001810825.1 Streptococcus sp. HMSC076C08
CGTTTCTAATTTCTGGCGCAGGGCTAAAAACATCCACCGGACTTACTTACGGTCTTTATTTTTAGCGTAAGGGTAAAAATGTTCCCCAAACGTTCCTGCGTTTCTAATTTCTGGCGCAGGGCTAAAAATGTCCCCCGGACATTTTTACTCTTCCATAAAGCTGTTGAAGACTTCTTCAATCATGTTCCATTCGTCTTCTGAGTCTTCTGGGATTGGTTGCAATTCGCCTTCTGTTCCGTCTTCATTTTCGATGAATGAGTAAGCTTGGATTTCAACTTCACCATTTTCATCTTCTTCTGCGTTAACTGGCACTAGCAGAACATAGTTTTTACCAAATTCTTCTTTCCCATCGATGGTCAAAAGAATTTCAAACAAGGTTTCATTTCCTTGCTCATCTACTAGTGTAATCAATTCACGTTCTTCGTGGTCATGGTTGTGATCGTGTGACATAGTTTCTCCTCTGTCTTAAAATTTTCTATCTAAATAATTTTGCAAAATCAACTGAGCAGCCAGCTTATCAATAACTTTCTTGCGTTTGTTACGGCTGATATCTGCTTGTTCAATCAACATACGCTCCGCAGCAACGGTCGTCAAACGCTCATCCTGATAGTCTACTGGTAAACCAAAAAGTTCCTCTAATTTTGCTCCGTAGGCTTGACTGGCTTCTACCCGCGGACCGCTGGTATTGTTCATGTTTTTAGGCAGACCTACTACAAAGCGTTCCACCTTATAGATGTCAACCAATTCCTTGATACGATCAAAACCAAACTGGCCCTGATCCTCATTAATCTGGATGATTTCAAGTCCCTGAGCGGTGAAGCCTAGGGGATCGCTAATGGCAACACCCACTGTTTTTGAACCGACGTCCAATCCCATAATTCTCATAGATTATAGATCGACTCCTTGTCCCTTAAGGTAGTAGCGTACCAATTCTTCAACAATTTCATCACGCTCATACTTACGGATTTGATTTCGTGCATTGTTGTAACGAGGAACATAGGCAGGGTCTCCACTCAATACATAACCGACGATCTGGTTAATCGGATTGTAGCCCTTGTCGTTCAAAGAAGCATAGACGTCTGTCAACGTTTCGCTAATTTCTTTCTTATTGGAATCATCCAATTTAAACCGTACAGTTTCTTCAGTAAATCCCATTCTAACACCCTCTTTCCTTAGAATAGTACTATTATAGCACATTCCCTGACGTTCTACAAATAAGTCCGTCTATTAATTTGGATTTTCTATTGTTCTGTCGCCCCATTTGCCACTCTATCTGCAATATATTGGCTAGGTTCGTTTTTTAAGAGATTTTCCAGGCCGATATTTTTTAAATATTCTATCTGAGATGCCTTTTTGACATCCAATACTTGAAAATCATAAGTCGTTGTCGTCTGGATTTCTGTCTCGCTGAGTAGCTTGGTTTCCAGTGTAAATCCTGCTAGTTTGCGTGCCTCTTGGATGGTCTCATCCTTCTCTTCCGCTTCTAGAAGCGCTTTTTGCGTCTCCTCTAGGCCATTTTCAGAGATAAAGGTCTTGAGTTCATCCCCGACAGGTCGTTTTTGCTGGATGGTCAAGGTCAGAAATTGATTGCCTTTATAGGTAATGGTCTGAATCTGCTGCGTTCCATTTTCTGACTTCGGCATCAACAGGGTCTTAGTGACAACCGTATTCTTTTCGGCATTATCCAAAACGGGAAGGTTGGATTGGAGAGGTTCAGACTGCGATGTTGAAGGAGAGGTCGCTTCCTTTTTTTGCCCACACCCAGCAAGTAAAAAGAAGAGGGCCAAACTAACAATTAGTAACTTTTTCATAATTCCTCACATGATTTTTGAAAAAAGAGCAAACAAGGCCAGGAGTCACTCCCAGCCTTGATGTTTTATAGAGCTGCACGTAGACGTGCTTCTGCATTTTCTACATTACGGACAGAGCGTGGCAAGAAGGCACGGATATCATCTTCTTTATAGCCGACTTGTAGGCGCTTCTCGTCAACGAGAATCGGACTCTTTAAGATCCGTGGTGTTTCCATGATTAAGTTGAGCACTTCATTGACACTCAAATCCTCGATGTCAACTCCAAGTGCCTTAGCGTAGCGGTTTTTTGACGAAACGATACTGGCAATTCCATTATCTGTTTTCGTGAGAATATCTAATAACTCTTCTCTTGTAATTCCTTCTTTACCGAGATTTTGTTCTTTATAACTTAACTGGTGGGCATTGAGCCAGGTTTTCGCTTTTTTACAGCTAGTACAACTTGAGACTGTATAAATTTTGATCATGTACCTACCCCTTTCGCTACATGTTACTATCAGTTTAGTCTATTATACCATAAAAAACATCCGACTTGCGACCTATTTTTAAAAAAAATTAACTTTTTTCGCGATTTTCGTACTTTTTTCTTGACAAAATCAATTTATAACCAACTTTTAAATTTTTTGATATACAATCGTTTTACAACTGTAACACTTATCATATAGAGAACGATAATCAAAAGCAAAAAGAGGAAATAAATTGGTTCCAAAGGAGTTAAATGAAGCAGGCTAGCAATTGAAGAGTAGGGAAGGAAGGTCACAAAACTAGCCGCTAGCAAGGTTGTCCCGAGAACAAACCATGATGGACGACTTTGTAAGAAAGGAAGTTTTGCTGAACGAAGCATATGGATAACCATGGTTTGGGACCACATGGATTCAATGAACCAACCTGTCTGGAACAAGATGATAAAGTCCGTTGCAGACTCTGCTCCGTGAGCATAAGCTTGACCTGTCGCCATTGGGACAATGATAAAATAGAGCAAGATAAAGGTCAAAATATCAAAGGCAGAAGAAATCGGACCCATCCAAATCATAAAGCGAGTAATAGACTTAGCTTCCCACTTATGGGGATGCTTCAAAAAGTCTTCATCTACATTATCAAATGGCAAGGCAATGCAAGAAAGGTCGTAGACGAGGTTTAACACAATCAAGTGAATCGGAGCCATAGGAAGGAAAGGTAAAAAGATACCAGACACTAACAGAGAGAAAATGTTCCCGAAATTAGAGCTGACCGTCATCTTGATATATTTGGTCATATTAGCGTAGACCTTACGCCCTTCAACCAGCCCTTTTTCAAGCACCATCAAATCCTTATCTAGCAAAATGACATCAGCCGTTTCTTTGGCAATATCTACTGCTGTATCAACAGAAATCCCCACATCGGCCACTTTCATAGAAGGGGCATCATTGATTCCATCTCCCATATAGCCGACACAATGTCCATTCGATTTGATTTGTAAAATGATTCGTGCTTTTTGATCCGGAGAGAGTTTGGCAAAGACAGTCACCTTCTCAACTGCTTGAGCCAACTCTTCGTCCGTCATGGCGTCAATATCAGAACCCAACAAGATTTGATCAACGTCTAGACCAACTTTTTCGCAAACTGCTTGGGTTACCTTTTCATTGTCTCCCGTCAAGATCTTTGTTTGAACACCGTGTTCTAACAAAGCTTGGATAGCAGGTGCTGCTGATGGTTTTGGTGGATCTAGAAAGGCAAGATATCCTGTTAGAATCATCTCTTTTTCATCTTCAACGGAGTAAGCAAAACCTTCTTTTAGGCCTGTTTTATAGGCAACTCCCAAGACTCGCAAGCCTTGCTGATTAAGTTGATCTACTTCTTTTAAGATTTCCACTCGGATATCATCCGTCAGAGGGCTAATCTGACCGTGATATTCCACATGGGTTGAAATCGCAAGCATTTCCTCTAGAGCACCCTTGGTTACCAAACTAACAACTTCGTTCTCATCCTTGACGATGACACTCATCCGTCTGCGTTCAAAATCAAAGGGCAATTCGTCTATTTTTTGGAAGCTAGTATCCAAATTTTGTAGAATAGCGTGTTCTTTAGCTTCTTTTTCAGTTCTACTGATAATGGCACGGTCCATCAAGTTTTTCAAACCCGTTTGAAAATAGGAATTAAGGTAGGCACGTCTCAACACAGATAAATCCAAATCTCCATGTATATCCAAAGGATATTCAAGGACAATTTCGTCTTGGGTAAGGGTTCCGGTTTTATCCGTACACAGGATATCAATAGCACCTAGGTCTTGTATGGCATTGAGTTTTTTGATGACGACTTTTTCCTTGGCCATGATAATGGAGCCTTTTGCTAGACTGGCTGTGATGATCATAGGAAGCATCTCAGGTGTCAATCCAACACCAACACTCAGTGCAAACACACCTGCTTCCAGCCAGTCGCCATCTGTCAAGCCATTGGAGAGAAACACGATGGGAACCATGACTAACATCAAACGGATCAAGAGCCAAGAGATGCTGTTCATCTCCCGTTCAAAAGAGGTCGGTTCGTCATAGGTATTGAGAGTCTGCTCGATTTCTCCCATCATGGTGTCATCACCGACCGCTAGAATCAAAGCCTTGGCGCTTCCTGATATCACATTGGTTCCCATAAAAGCGAGCGCTTCTGCTTCTAGCAGACTATCAAAATTTGACTGACTCATTTTTGACAAGGCTAGTTTTTCAACCGAGTCACTTTCACCTGTCAAACCAGACTGTTGAACAAAGAAATCACGTGATTCAATTAAAATGAGGTCTGCTGGAATCATATCCCCAGCACTTAATTTGACTATATCTCCAACGACCAAATCTTCAATTGCGACCTCTAAACTCTGGCCTTCGCGGATAACTGTGGCTGTATTCACAATCATTTTTGATAGATTGGTCGCGGCCTTGTCACTCCGCAATTCTTGGACAAAGCGTATGCCACCAGAGATTAGAACGAGAACGACGATGATGATAGAGGTCGTCGGATCTTCTTGCCCAGGCTTCGCCAGCCAGACATTGGTCACCATGGAAATCATAGCGATGACTAGGAGGATGATTGTAAATGGATTGATGATGGATTCGTAAATCTTTTTGAGGATACTGTCTTCTTGACCCTTGGTGATGGTATTTTCGCCATATAGGTCACGATTTTTCTCCACCTGCTCCTCAGTCAAGCCTGTTAGACTTGTCTTATAAAAAGATAGAGTTTCGTTTAAGGGTGTGTGAATAGCTGCTGCTACTCTTTCTTTTGTAGTTTTCATTGGTTTCTCCTATCTGTATGAATGATGTGTTTCATACACAGAGACCAATCACTTTATAAGGGCAGAACGACACAAATCAGCGATTGGCTGTGTATGTGCGGTTCTGGATGATCGTCAATTTGCATCGTTTGTCTCCTTTCCTTGTTCTAAAACAGTAGAAAATCCCACCATAAAATGGCAGGATTAAAAAACTAATTATCTGTTTTTTCGTTCAAGCTTTAACTCCATAGGGCGATGTAATGAGCTTAGTCTTGGCCTTCGCGACCAGGACTGTTGACCAACGAGTAGTGTCTCCACTGCTTTGCGGTAGTCATCCGTATCCCTATGGTAGCCTCACCTACCGTTTTCGTCTATCAGTATAAACCTTTAAAATATAAAAGTCAACGATTTATCATAATTTTCTTAAATAACAATTAATTCCTTCGGCGCTAGAGTCAACAATTCGCAACCGTTATCTGTAATCAGGATATCATCCTCGATACGAACCCCGTATTTACCTTCAATATAGATACCTGGTTCATCAGTCAAGACCATGCCAGCCTTGATTGGCTCTTCTGACTTGCCAAAGTAAGGAATTTCATGGATATCCAAACCAATCCCATGTCCAATCCCGTGGCTGAAGTAAGGACCGTAGCCTGCATCGTTAATAATCTGGCGCGGAATCCTGTCAAAATCAATTCGACTGAGACCAGCCTTGGCTGCATCTATGAGGGCTTGATTGCTGCGCAGGACAATATCATAAATCTCCCGCTCTTCATCTGTCACCTGCCCCACATGAACTGTCCGCGTCATATCGCTGACATAGTGGTTGTAGTAGCAACCAAAGTCCATGGTCAGGGTTTCACCCTTTTGAATGACCTTGTCACTAGCCACGCCATGTGGCATAGCAGAGCGGTAGCCCGAAGCGATGATAAAATCAAAAGAGGCACCTGAAGCACCTAGCTGGCGCATACGGGCATCTAAAAAGTTCATAACTGCTAGCTCAGTCGTCTCACCGGGCTTGATAAAATCCAGTACATCTAGGAAGGCTTGGTCAGAAATCTGGCAGGCCCTACGAATGGTTGCGATTTCTTGCTCATCCTTGATCATCCGCAGATTTTCAATAAAACCAGTCATTGGAACCAGCTCATGACCAGCAAACACACTTTCCAGCATCTTGAAGTAAGCATAGGAAATCTCGTCATCAAAGCCAATTTTTTCCAGCTTGTCGTCCGCTATAATTTTAGCAATTTCACCAACCGCATCGCGCGTTTCCACAATGTCAAAGCCCTCAACCACGCCCTTGGCAATAAGAGTATAACGAGAATCCGTCAGAAAAATCCGGCGCTTTTTACTGATGAAAACTGTCGCCTCTGTCCCGCTGAAACCAGTCAGATAGTAAATATTCTTCAGATTGGTTACTAAGACAGCATCACACTCTGTCTGTTTTAAGGCTACTTCAAATTTTTCAACTCTTGATAACATGAGAAAACCTCCATAAAATGATTTAATTTATTATAGCAAAAAAATATCGAAAATAATACAATCTATATAGCTAAGATTAGATAAAATTGACATTTGAAAGCGCTTAATGTATAATTTCTGTTAAACAAGAAAGAATGAGGTATCGATATGAATAAAACAGAATTGCTGTTACAAAGACTAGATGAGATTGGTCAGTCTCTAAAAGATTCGAACCAAGCACTAGCTTTGCTGGCGCTTGGTTCTTGCGGAACAGAAAGAGAACGATTGGATCAGTACTCAGATTTAGACTTCTTTGTTATTGTAAAAGATGGCTACAAGCAGACCTATATCCAAGACCTAACCTGGTTAAGTAAGCTAGAACCAATTGCATTTCACTACCAAAATACAGTGGACGGACATAAAGTTCTATTTGAAGATGATGTTTTTTGTGAATTTGCTGTCTTTGAAGCTCACGAACTAGTAAACATTCCCTTCTCTGAAGGCAAGATTATCTGGAAGGAGGTCGGTTTTGATGAAACAATCTGTCAGCCACAAAGACTGCCATCAAAAGAAAACAGAGATCGTGAATGGCTGTTGGGAGAAATTTTATGTAATCTATATTTAGGGCTAGGTCGCTATCAGCGAGGCGAAAAATTAGCTGCTTATGATTTAATACAAAACAGATCCGTCAAGCTTTGGACTGAACTAATCAGTTTGGAAACAACTTCTAAATCTAATTTTATAGATATCTTTAATACCAACAGACGATTTGAAGAAGGTTATCCAAAGGAAGCCAAGCAATTACCTCACTTTTTGCAAGGTTACGAACGCATTTCTGAGTCTGCTCAAGCACTCCTAGAATATCTGGATAAACACTATTCTCTTAACCCATTTATAAAAGAAAAAATTCGTAATTTATTATAAAAAAGACTCTGCCTAAAAAAGCAGAGCCTTTTAAATCTTATTTTAACTTTCCTTTCAAATAGTGTCCTGTGTAGCTGGCTTCATTGGCCGCTACTTCTTCTGGTGTTCCTGTTGCGATGATGGTTCCACCACCGACACCGCCCTCAGGCCCCAAGTCAATGATATGGTCTGCAGTCTTGATGACATCCAGATTGTGCTCGATGACGAGGACTGTATTTCCATCGTCGACAAAGCGAGCTAAGACTTTAAGCAAGCGAGCGATGTCCTCAGTATGAAGCCCTGTCGTTGGCTCATCCAGAATGTAGAAGGATTTTCCAGTCGAGCGTTTGTGGAGTTCACTAGCCAACTTCATACGCTGGGCTTCTCCCCCAGAAAGGGTGGTAGCCGGTTGCCCTAGCGTTACATAGCCCAGCCCTACATCCTTGATGGTCTGGAGTTTACGTTGAATTTTCGGAATGTGTTGGAAAAATTCCACCGCATCGTTGACGGTCATGTCCAAGACCTGCGAGATATTCTTTTCCTTATAGTGGACTTCTAGGGTTTCACTGTTGTAGCGAGTCCCGTGGCAGACTTCACAAGCCACGTAAACATCTGGCAAGAAGTGCATCTCGATCTTGATGATTCCGTCACCCGAGCAGGCTTCACAACGACCTCCCTTGACGTTAAAACTGAAACGGCCCTTCTTGTAGCCTCGAATCTTAGCTTCATTTGTCTGAGCAAAGAGGTCTCGTATATCGTCAAAAACTCCCGTATAGGTAGCTGGGTTGGACCTCGGCGTCCGTCCGATCGGGCTCTGGTCAATGTCAATCAAGCGGTCTACATGCTCAATCCCTGTAATCGTCTTAAATTTACCAGGCTTGTCTGAATTGCGATTGAGCTTCTGCGCAATGGCTTTTTTGAGGATGCTGTTGATTAAGGTCGATTTCCCTGAACCTGACACACCTGTCACCGCGATGAATTTTCCTAATGGGAAGCGAGCGGTAATATTTTGCAAGTTGTTCTCACGCGCACCTGTCACTTCGATAAAACGACCATTTCCGGCACGGCGCTCTTCTGGTACTGGAATCGCTCGTTTTCCTGATAAGTACTGGCCTGTGATAGACTTGCTGTTGCGAGCCACCTGCTTGGGCGTTCCTGCAGCGACAATCTCTCCACCAAAAACACCAGCACCCGGACCAACATCAATCAGATAATCCGCCTCGCGCATGGTATCTTCATCGTGTTCCACCACGATGAGAGTATTGCCCAAGTCACGCATCTTTTTCAGACTAGCAATCAGGCGGTCATTATCCCTCTGGTGAAGACCAATCGACGGCTCATCCAGGATATAGAGGACACCTGATAGGTTGGACCCAATCTGGGTTGCCAAGCGAATACGCTGACTCTCACCACCTGAAAGGGTTCCTGCCGAACGTGATAGAGTCAGATAGTTAAGCCCTACGTTATTAAGGAAGGTCAATCGATCCTTGATTTCCTTGAGAATAGGACGAGCAATGATGGCTTCATTTTCAGACAGGATCAGCTGGCTCACTAATTCCAAATGGTCTGCGATAGAAAGGTCTGAGATTTCACCGATATGGGGTCCTTGCTCGCCACCCACACGGACAGACAAAGCCTGGTCATTGAGACGATAGCCGTGACAAGTTCCGCAGGTTAGCTCATTCATGTAGAGGCGCATCTGGGTGCGCGTGTAATCACTGTTAGTTTCATGGTAACGGCGCTTGATATTATTGACAACTCCCTCAAAAGGAATGTCAATGTCGCGCACACCGCCAAATTCATTCTCATAGTGGAAATGGAATTCCTTGCCATCTGAGCCATAGAGAATCAAGTTTTTATCTTCTTCTGACAAGTCTTCAAATGGCTTATCCATATCCACTCCAAAGGCTGTCATGGCTTGTTCCAGCATATTTGGATAGTAGTTGGATGAGATAGGATTCCAAGGTGCTAGGGCACCCTCACGCAAAGTTTTGCTGGTATCAGGAACCACCAAGTCAACATCCACCTCCAGCTTGATGCCCAAACCGTCACACTCACTACAAGATCCAAAAGGAGCATTGAAGGAGAAGAGTCGAGGCTCTAATTCTGGGACAGTAAAACCACAAACTGGACAGGCATAGTGCTCAGAAAAGAGCAACTCAGAATCGTCCATAGTGTCAATAATCACATAACCTTCTGCGATACGAAGGGCAGCCTCAATGGAGTCAAAGAGACGGCTACGGATACCCTCCTTGATGACAATACGGTCTACCACGACATCAATATTGTGTTGCTTGCTCTTAGACAGCTCTGGAACTTCGGTAACATCATAGACTTCCCCATCCACACGGACACGGACATAGCCGTCTTTCTGAACCTTTTCAATGACACTCTTATGTTGCCCTTTTTTCTTACGAATGACAGGAGCTAAAATTTGCAGACGTTGGCGTTCTGGCAACTCCAAAATCTTATCCACAATTTGCTCCACAGAAGAAGCCTTGATAGCCCCATGCCCGTTGATACAGTAAGGCGTCCCCACACGTGCGTAGAGGAGACGCAGATAATCATTGATTTCAGTCGTCGTTCCCACGGTCGAACGAGGGTTTTTGCTGGTGGTTTTCTGGTCAATGGAAATAGCTGGGCTGAGACCATCAATGGCATCCACATCTGGTTTTTCCATATTTCCCAAGAATTGTCGAGCATAGGCTGATAGACTCTCTACATAGCGACGTTGTCCCTCCGCATAGAGGGTATCAAAGGCCAGACTGGATTTCCCAGACCCTGACAAACCAGTCACAACAACCAGCTTGTCTCGCGGAATCTCCACATCAATATTTTTTAAGTTATGGGCACGTGCCCCATGAATCACAATTTTATCTTGCATCTTTGTTCTTTCTAGTCCATTATTGCTTTCCATTATACCAAAAAATGTGAAATTCTATTACCCAAAAAGCTGTTTTTATAGTATAATAGTACGGTGCAAAAAATGAATCACTGAATAGTAGGAAAGGATAGGGGATATGAAACAAGTTTTTCTCTCAACAACAACGGAATTTAAAGAGATCGACACGCTTGAACCGGGTACTTGGATCAACCTCGTCAATCCTACACAAAATGAATCGTTGGAAATCGCTAACGCCTTCGACATTGACATTGCCGACCTTCGAGCACCACTCGATGCGGAAGAAATGTCCCGTATTACCATCGAAGATGAGTACACTTTGATCATCGTGGACGTTCCCATCACAGAGGAAAGAAACAATCGTACCTACTACGTTACGATTCCGCTGGGGATTATCATCACAGAGGAAACCATTATCACCACCTGCTTGGAACCCCTCCCCGTTCTCGATGTCTTTATCAACCGTAGACTGCGTAACTTTTACACCTTCATGCGTTCACGCTTTATCTTCCAGATTCTCTACCGCAACGCCGAACTTTACCTTACGGCCCTTCGTTCGATCGACCGTAAGAGTGAACAGATCGAAAGTCAACTTCACAAATCTACTCGAAACGAAGAGCTGATTGAGCTCATGGAATTGGAAAAGACCATCGTCTATTTCAAGGCCTCACTTAAGACGAACGAGCGCGTGATTAAGAAATTGACTAGCGCAACTAGCAATATCAAGAAATACCTAGAAGACGAAGACCTACTCGAAGACACTCTGATTGAAACCCAACAGGCCATCGAGATGGCAGATATCTATGGAAATGTCCTTCACTCTATGACAGAGACCTTTGCCTCTATCATTTCCAACAACCAGAACAACATCATGAAAACCCTGGCTCTCGTGACCATTGTCATGTCTGTCCCAACCATGATCTTCTCAGCCTACGGGATGAACTTCAAGGATAATGAAATCCCTCTAAACGGTGAACCTCATGCCTTCTGGTTAATCGTCTTTATCGCCTTTGCTATGAGTGTTTCGCTCACTCTCTATCTCATCCATAAAAAATGGTTCTAAGAGGAATCCCTATGTCTCAGATTGATTTACAAAAATTAACTAAGAAAAACCAAGAGTTTATCCATATCGCTACCCAACAATTTATCAAAGATGGTAAAACAGACGCTGAAATCAAGGCTGTTTTTGAAGAAGTCATTCCTAAAATCCTTGAAGAGCAAGCCAAAGGAACGACTGCACGTTCCCTCTACGGGGCTCCAACCCACTGGGCTCATAGCTTCACTGTCAAGGAGCAATACGAAAAAGAGCATCCAAAAGAAAATGACGATCCAAAACTCATGATTATGGACTCAGCCCTTTTTATCACCAGTCTCTTTGCATTGGTTAGCGCTCTGACTACCTTCTTCTCTACAGATCAGGCTATTGGCTATGGCTTGATTACCCTCTTGTTGGTTGGACTTGTAGGAGGACTTGCCTTCTACTTGATGTACTACTTTGTCTACCAGTACTATGGACCAGACACAGATCGTAGCCAGCGCCCTCCTTTCTGGAAATCAATCCTCGTCATCCTCGCTGCTATGCTTCTTTGGTTGGTTGTCTTCTTTGCAACAAGCTTCCTACCAACCAGCCTCAATCCAGTCCTTGCTCCATTGCCTTTGGCTATCCTGGGAGCTGCCCTACTCGCCCTTCGCTTCTATCTCAAGAAACGTTTCAACATCCGAAGTGCAAGCGCGGGCCCATCACGTTATTAAGAAAAGTGAAAAGCTATGGCATATAGTCAATCCTTAGCTCAGCAGATTCGAAAAATTCTAGCGCTCAAACTTCCTCCCCAAATTTTCGAAGAAGAGTTAGAAGAAAAGAGACTGTTTGGTGGCCTTGCCTTTATGATTCGTGGGAAAATGGTCCTTACAGTCAGTTCCAGAAAAGACGAGCTGGTTATGGTGAGAATTGGCAAAGAAATGGAAAAGCAAGTTCTACCCCGAACAGGAGCTCGTACTACATTGATGAGAGGGCGACCTTATCATGGCTATATAGACCTAGATATCGAAGGTCAAAAAGAACTTCCTTACTGGATTGATTTAGCTCTCTCCTATAATCAAGAGTTGACCAAGTAACTCATATCTAGCGAGATTAGAAAAACGAAAAGCAACTGCACAGGCGGTTGCTTTTTCACTTGCTTTCTTGAAATTCAATAGAACTTCTGAGTCTGATTCTTATAGTTTTCTTTCATCTTTTGTGATAAAATAGGCTCATACTCAATGAAAATCAAAGAGCAAACTAGGAAGCTAGCCGCAGGTTGCTCAAAGCACTGCTTTGAGGTTGTAGATAGAACTGACGAAGTCAGTAACATATATACGGTAAGGCGAAGCTGACGTGGTTTGAATTTGATTTTCGAAGAGTATCAATCTATTTCTAGGAGGATGAGATATAGTTTCTACTATTGGTATTGTTAGTTTGTCTAGTGGCATTATCGGAGAGAATTTTGTCAAACACGAAGTCGACTTGGGTCTCCAACGTCTCAAGGATTTGGGACTCAATCCTGTCTTTTTGCCCCATTCGCTAAAAGGGTTAGACTTTAGCAAGGACCATCCGGAGGCGCGTGCAGAAGATTTGATGCAGGCCTTTTCTGATGATAGCATCAACATGATCCTATGTGCCATCGGTGGGGATGATACCTATCGCTTGCTACCTTATCTTTTTGAAAACGACCAGCTTCAAAAGGTTATCAAGCCAAAGATTTTTCTTGGCTTCTCGGATACCACTATGAACCACCTTATGTTGCACAAACTAGGGGTCAAGACTTTTTATGGGCAATCCTTTCTAGCAGACATTTGTGAATTGGACAAGGAGATGTTGCCCTATAGCTTTCACTACTTTAAAGAACTGATTGAGACTGGAAGAATCTCAGAAATCCGCCCTAGCGACGTTTGGTATGAGGAACGAACTGATTTTAGTCCCAAGGCCCTGGGAACAGCTCGTATCAGTCATGTAAATACAGGCTTTGATTTGTTACAAGGAAATACCCAGTTTGAGGGAGAAATTCTCGGCGGTTGCCTTGAATCCCTCTATGATATCTTTGACAATTCTCGATACGTAGATAGCACGGAGCTCTGCCAAAAGTACAAACTCTTCCCTGACTTATCCGACTGGGAAGGAAAGATTCTTTTGTTAGAAACAAGCGAAGAGAAGCCTGAGCCGGAAAACTTCAAAAAGATGGTGCTGGCTTTGAAAGAAACTGGGGTATTTGAGGTCATCAGTGGACTCTTGGTCGGAAAGCCAATGGATGAAGCCTTCTATGACGACTATAAAGAGGCACTAATGAGCATCGTTGACAGCAATATCCCAATTGTCTATAATCTAAACGTTGGGCACGCCACACCAAGAGCCATTGTACCCTTTGGCGTCTATGCTTATGTGGATGCAAAAGAGCAAGTCATTCGCTTTGACTATAACAAAAAATAAACAATTTCTCCATTTTTATGCTTTTGTATTGATTTTCGCTAATTTCTATGATATCTTTTTGAAGGAGGTGTATATGACTAAACAAAAAATAAATCAAATTGTCGGTTCAATCGGGGCCTTTATCGGGATTATTGTATTTATCGCCTACATCCCACAAATTTTTGCCAATTTACAAGGCAACAAAGCTCAACCATTCCAGCCTTTATCCGCAGCAGTATCTTGTTTAATTTGGGTTATTTATGGATGGACAAAAGAACCTAAGAAGGATTGGATACTAATTATTCCAAACTCAGCTGGCGTTGTCTTAGGTGGACTGACATTTCTTACTGCACTATAAAAGTTACTAGCATATAATCAAAAAGCTGAGAGGAGATTCTCAGCTTTTTCTCTTGTATAACTACTAAAACGTCACATACTACTGATAACTAAAATAATCAAGGGAAGGCTATTGCCTAACATATGAACAACTAGAGGATAATAAATATTCTCTTTTTCTTTCACATAGATGATAGAAAAGGCAATGCCTCCACCTAGATAACCGACTGCACTGACCCACTCTGATAAAGCCAAACTGTGCATATGAGTCAGAGCAAAAACAAGTCCTACCAGAAGAATGCTTAGCCAACTTGACAGACGTTTCTGCAAGTGATGTAACAAGAGCTGACGGAAAAAGAGTTCTTCCACAAAAGGTCCTATGATACAGGCGAAAACTGCTATCAGTATTGGTTGTTCTTGAAAGGTACTTTGAATATTCGACTGGTTTAGACCTTGTCCGACTAGCCCAAAAAACTGCTTCAACATCTCTGATACAAATTCAAAGACAAAAGTCATCAGAAAGAGAAAGAGCCATCCTGTTAAGACGCAAAAGAAGAATTTCCTTTTAGTCTTTCTAATCTCATTCCATTGTTTGATCAATCGATCCTTAAACAAGAAAGAGCCATATAGAGCTAGTACTACATAAACTAGATAATTTGCAATAGCAGATGGCATCAAGAAAGCCAGCAATTTAACTCCATCAAATACAAAGAGAACTGTATAGAGAATCGCAAAAATCAGAATTCCCTTATTTTTGTTAGACATCATTTAATTCCCCTTCCACTCGCAATCATTCTCGTGGTCATCAACCAGGCCTGCCGCCTGTAGAAAAGACAAAACTGCGACTGGACCTGTAAACTTGAAGCCTTGTTTTTTGAGATCTTGAGACAACTTTTCAGACAAGGCTGTTTTAGCAGGTGCTAGGTGATAGTCAGGAACATCATTCACGATCGTTTTTCCCTCAACAAAGGACCAGAGATAAGCGTCAAAAGAGCCGTAGGTTTTCTGGACTTGCAAAAATGCTTGGGCGTTGGCACGTGTCGCAAAGAGCTTGGAACGATTTCGGATGATGGCTGGATTCTCTAACAAGGCTTCCAACTCGCCATCTGTCATTTCCGCGACACGTTGAACTTGGTAGTTGTAAAAGACTTCTCGGAATCCTTGGCGTTTGTTTAGTACCGTTTCCCAAGATAGACCCGACTGGTAAGTTTCCAAACAAAGCAACTCAAAAAGAGCACGGTCATCATGAAGGGGTTGGCCCCACTCTTCATCATGATAGGCCACATATAATGGGTTGTTCATTTTAACCCAACCACAGCGTTTTGTCATAAAAATCTCCTATTTGACCAACATTTTAAGGGCCGACTTGATATAGTTCTCAGCTGTATCCGTCGTTCCTTCAAAGAATTTCTTGATTTTCTTGAGCTCGGTTGCCTTGTAGCCCAGTGCCAACATGGCTTCCATAGCTTCTTCCAGTTCTTGGTTTTCAGCGCTGGTTTGCACTGCCACCTTGGCAGGAAGGTCATCACTAGCCACGACTACCTTGCCTTCCAAGTCCAGCACCATCTGCTGGGCTGTTTTCTTGCCAATTTTAGGGAACTTGGTCAAGTAGGTGATGTTCTTAGTCTCGATCGCCTGAACCAAACCAGCATTGTCATCGGCAGCGATAATAGCAAGAGCTGATACAGGACCAATCCCAGAAACCGAGATCAGACTAAGAAAGAGCTTCTTCTCATCTTCTGAGCGAAAGCCGTAAAGCAGATGGGCATCCTCACGGACAACTTGGTGCACATAAATCTGAGTTTCTTGATTAACCCGACCTGAGTAAGCATAGGGATTGGCTACATGCAAGATATAACCGATACCATTTGCCTCAAGGATGATATATTTAGCAGTGATTTTGGTAATGATTCCTTTTAGATATTCGTACATAATTTTCACTTTCTATAATTGATTTGCAATTCCTTGTAAATGCGCTGCTCTGATGATAAGAAGCAACCCAAGTACTGCACACACAATAAAAACGAGCCAAACACCTACAGCACCTGTTGCAGCGCTGATAGAAATCATCGCCCCCGCTAAAATAGACGCTAAAGGCTGCGCCATATTAAGGAAACCTGAGTAGGTTCCGAGCTTATTCTCATTCATCATTTCCGCCCGCAAAACTTGGCTTGGCGGCATGCAGATGAGTTCCCCCATAGTATAGAGAATGGCTAGCAAAAACAGAGCCCAGAAACTCCTGAAGACAATGGTGAAAAGCATACCCAAGTCAAAGATAATACTTCCCAATAAAAACTGCGGTATGAGCTTCATTTCCTTGGTCAAACGATTGGCAGTCGTTATGAAGCAAACAATAATCAGGGTATTGATAAAGACCATGATACTGAGCATCTTAGCTCCTGAAATATGAATACCGAAAATACTACTCGCGATGAATGACTCTTTCAAATGAACGGGTATATAATTGTCAATTTGCAACCAGATAACTCCATTAAATACAGTCCCTAACGTATAAAGTAGGAAAATTTTGTCCTGAAAAACAGAAACATAATTTTTCACAGTTGCCAAAGGACTGCTACCATGCTCAAAGACCAGATTAGCTGGCTTGCTTTCTGAAAAATATTTCCAAGCGAGGAAAAAATTCAAGAAGCTAATCACCGTCAAAACCAGAAGCAACTCAAAAAAATGGTGGTCGTAAAAGAAACCTGCAAGCCCTGCTCCTAACATAACGGATACATTGACAAACCAATAACTAATCGTATAAACGAAACGGCGATTTTGCTCGTCGGTCAAATCAATAATCATCGCATCAATAGCCGGCCAAGAGAAAGTTCCTGCGGTCTCTGCCAGCAACATTCCGACAAAAGTCAAAAAGGGAAAAATATGATTAGGCATATTTGCCAGCAGCACAAGAAAGTAGCCACTCGCAAGACCAAAGTTTCCCCAGTCAATGACTTTCTTACGTCCCCAAAGATCCGCCAAATGTCCACCATACAGCCCAGCTAAAAAACCAATGAGTTTGGTTGTGATCATCAATAACCCCGCCCAAAAGGCTCCAAAATATTGAACATAGTACATGGCCATAAAAGGAGTAATGGCACTCTCTAAAATCCGTGCTACAAAGCTCATCCATTCCCGCATTTGAATTTGCTTGGGGAGGGCAAAAAATTCTTTCATCTTTCATTCCTTTTTCATAATTTCTTCGCTTTTTCTTACCTAGTATATCATATTTTTTTGCTGAAAACTGCAAACACAAGTGCAACCTCTGGTTGACAAATAGTACAGGAGATTGTATTCTCATAATAAGTAAAAATTGTTAGGATAAAAGAAGAAAAAGGAGGATAGAGTGATGAAACTCGCAGAAAAACTATTTGAGCTCAGAAAGGAAAAAGGTTGGTCCCAAGAAAAGCTAGCAGAACAAATCAATGTTTCTCGGCAAAGCATCTCCAAATGGGAGTCTGGACAAGTCCTTCCTGAAATTGAAAAAATCATTGAAATAAGCAAGATTTTTCAAGTGACAACTGACTATCTCTTACTGGATGAAAACTCTGAAAAAACTTCTACAGAAGTGATCTTGGAGGGAGACAAGGACAAATACTATAAAAAGGTTAAATCCTTTGGTCTCTGGCAGGTGATTTATATTTTCGTATTGGCTCTGGCTATCTATCTCTTTTTAGCTGGTTCTAGTTTTCCAGCTGAATTCACTGCTTGGATCTGGCTGACCTTCGTTCTCTTGATTGCGTCTGCAGTTGCTATCAACAAGGCTCTCAAAACCAAACAACGTTATCTTGATAGGGTAATTGGCCTTGAGAATCATTCAGACCATGACGACTCTACAAAATCTTGAATCACCTAGTTCAGTTTTCACAACACTTTTTATAGGACTGGTCTTGTCAAGCAAGTGTAAACCTCGTGTCAACTTGCCCATGTCCAATCAAAGTTCCCACTTTAATAAAATTTTAAAGCCTTGTTCGAAAAGGAACAAAGGCTTTTTGTGTTCTTAATATTTTCCCAACTCACGAAGACTCGTATGATTTTCCTGAATGCGTCGGAACATCTTTCCCATATCCGACTTGGTGAAATGCACCAAAACAGGACGTCCATGCGGACAGTTATAGGGGTTGTCACATTGAGAAAGCTGATAAAGGAGCTGTCTAGCTGAGTGGTCGTCGATACGATGGTTGGCCTTGATAGACCGCTTGCAGGACATCATGATGGCTAACTCTGCTCGGTATTTTTTGATCGAAACTTCCTTGGTCAAGAGCAGCATGTCGCACATTTCATAGATGCCTGACTCAATCTCTTCTTCTGACATCCAAATAGGATGTTCACGCAGTATAAATTGATTTTCTCCGTACTCTGCTAAAAATACACCCACTTCCTCCAAAAGTGCCATTCTTTCCTTGAGACGAAGAGCATCATCTGCAGGAAATTCAAAGATGTAGGGCACTAGGAGTTGCTGCTGGCTCTGGTCAACATTGCCGATGCTTTCACGGTATTCCTCGTACTTGACTCGTTCCTGAGCCGCGTGCTGGTCTATGATGTAGAGTCCATCTCGCCCTTGGGCAAAAAGATAGGTCCCGTGCATCTGTCCGAAGAACTCCAACTCTGGGAAACTCGATGCTTCTTCTCGCTCCAGCTTATCATAAGCCTTATCGAGGCTAGCAAGATCTAACTCTGGATGGTCTAATTGGCCATAGTTAGCAGGCTTTCTCTCTGCAAAATGCAGTTTTGCTGGCTTAGTCAATTGGTCTAAAGTTTCTTTAGCAAACAGGGGTAGGTCCCTACCCTCCTCAGTTAATTCAACCTGGTGGTCAGCCACCTCAGCTTGACTAGGTTTTGAGAGTTCTGTTTTTTCATAGTAAAGCGTATTTTCTTTGAGTGGGAGAATAGTTTGCTCTACCTTTTGACGATTGCGCACGGTCGACTTGGCAAGATTTTCTAAAGCATCAGGAATCAAGGCTTGTTCCTTGAGACTATTTGAAATAGCTTCTGAAAGCAGCGCCATCAGTTCTCTTTCCTTAGAAATCCGCACTTCTTGTTTGGTTGGATGCACATTGACATCAGCTAGATAGGGGTCAATATGGATGTGAATGACAGCCAGTGGAAAACGCCCTACCATAAGCTTGCTTCCGTAACCATCCAAAATAGCACGGTTGAGCAAGAAGTTCTTGATATAACGGCCATTGATGAAGAGGCTGATATAGTTACGATTTGCTCGGGTTAATTCAGGTAAAGACACAAAACCTGTAATTTCAAAATCTAAGTCAGAGTTCTCAATTTCAATCATCTTCTTGGCACTCGCCAAACCATAAATCCCTGCGATGGCTTGTCGCAGTTGACCAGTCCCTGCTGTCCGCGTCATTTCCTTGCCATCACTGATTAAACTAAAAGAAATCTCAGGATGAGCCAATCCCAGACGGTTGACAATATCAATGATATGAGACAGCTCCGCTTGCTGGCTCTTCATATACTTGAGACGGGCAGGTGTGTTGAAAAAGAGGTCCTCCACACAAACTTTGGTCCCCACAGGACTAGTCGCTGGGATGACTTCCTCAACTTCACCCCCACGCGCAACGAGCTTGGTCCCATGACTCGCACCATCCACCGCGGTCAACAGAGTCAAGACACTGACAGACGCGATAGAGGGCAGGGCTTCACCACGAAAACCAAGCGTCCGAATCCGAAAGAGGTCTGCTTGATTTTTTATCTTACTGGTCGCATGACGACGCAGGGCCAACTCCACCTCATCGTGGGCAATTCCATGACCATTATCAGTGATTTGAATTTTCTTGAGACCAGCTTCCTCAATCTCAATGATAATCTGGCTAGAACCCGCGTCAATGGCATTTTCTACCAACTCTTTGACTACACTGGCAGGACGTTCGATAACCTCCCCTGCCGCGATCTGGTTTGCCAGCACCTCTGGCAATTCAATAATATGAGACATCTTTCAGCCCCTTTCTGTATCTATTTTCCTAGAAATTGATTAGTGCTATTATACCATATTTCATATGTTACCAGAAAAAGCAAATACCACATAGACTCCAAATCTCTCCACATAGACAAAAGCTCTTGCCATGGGTCGTAAAATAGTGGTATACTCAATAAAAATCAAAGAGCAAACTA
>NZ_KV802736.1:125945-127192 GCF_001810825.1 Streptococcus sp. HMSC076C08
TCAAAGAGCAAACTAGAAAGCTAGGCGCAGACAGTACTTTAGTACGGCAAGACGACGCTGACGTGGTTTGAATTTGATTTTTGAAGAGTATTAATAAAGGTGTACAAGAAGTGAGATTAACCTTGTATAACTGAAAAGGAGGGAAGTTTATGAAAGTAGAACTACAGATTAAGGAGACGTACAAGGAAGAAAAGCTGATTGTCCAAGCACCTCAAGAAACCAAAAAAGTCCAAAAAGTCATCGAATTTGCTGAAAATCTTGACCAAAAAGAAACAATCAAAGGAAAGATTGATGATCAGGTCTATCTAGTTAAGATTGGTAAGATACAACGCTTCTATATCGAGAATCGCAAGGTTCTAGCAGAAACGTCGAGTCAGACCTACAGCATTGATTTGCGACTCTATCAAGTTCTTGAAATTCTACCGACCACTTTTATCCAAATTTCCCAATCTGAAATCGTCAATATCGACTCCATCTCTCATCTCAAGCTCACGCCCAACGGTCTGGTTGAAATTTTCTTAAAAAACGAAAGCTTCACCTACTCTTCACGCCGCTACCTAAAAACCATCAAGGAGAAATTAGAACTATGAAAAAACAAATCTTTCACGATGCAGCCGCTGGTGTACTTATCGGCCTCATCCTCTCTATCCTCTTTTCACTCATTTATGCCCCAAATACCTATGCCCCACTGAGCCCCGATTCTCTAGTCGGACAAGTGATGGTGCAACATCAGGTTCACGGTGCCTTGGCCTTGCTCTACTGTATGATCATCTGGTCAGCTATCGGAGTTCTCTTTAGCTTTGGCGGTCGCTTATTCAGCCGTGACTGGAGCTTGCTCCGTGCGACGCTTTCCCATTTCTTCCTCATGCTGGCTGGCTTTGTCCCACTGGCAACTCTAGCTGGTTGGTTCCCTTTCCACTGGACCTTCTATCTCCAGCTCATTCCAGAGTTTGCGATTGTCTACCTCATCATCTGGGCTATTCTCTATAAAAGAGAAGCTAAAAAAGTAGACCACATCAATCAACTTTTGGCCCATAAAAAGTAATAGAGAAAAATCCCACTCACAATGTACTGACCCCCAAAAGTTGGACAAATAATTATTGAAAGGATTTAGTTCTGTATTGCACAGGGCTAAGTCCTTTTAGTTTTAGTTTGACTTTGATTCGTTTGTTATTGTAGTAATCTATGTAGTCCACAATAGCTTGTGTTCAAGGCCCTCTAAAGACCTAAAGTGCTTCTCATAACCG
>NZ_KV802736.1:127292-128500 GCF_001810825.1 Streptococcus sp. HMSC076C08
GACCTAAAGTGCTTCTCATAACCGTAAAACTTCTCAGACTTAAGAATGCCAAAGAAGGACTCCATCATGCCGTTGTCTGGGCTGTTACCCTTACGTGACATGGATGCTTGAATTCCCTTATTCTCTAGAAACCGATGATAAGAATCATGTTGGTATTGCCAGCCTTGGTCACTATGGAGAATCGTATTCTCATAGTGTTTCTCTGTGAATGCCTGTTCTAACATCGTTTTTACTTGTTCTAAACTAGGCGAACAAGAAAGATTAAAAGCAATAATTTCGCTGTTAAAGCCATCTAAAACTGGTGATAAGTAGAGTTTTTGACTGCTTGCTGGAATGGCAAACTCTGTCACATCCGTATAGCACTTTTCCATTGGCCTCGATGCTTCAAACTGGCGTTGAATGAGATTCTCTGCTTTCTTGCCAATCTCTCCTTGGTAGGAAGAATACTTCCGTTTTCGACGGATACGAGCTGTTAAACCAAGATTTTTCATCAGACGTTGGACCTTCTTATGGTTTACTATATACCACGATTCCTCAATTCAAGAGTTATTCGGCGATAGCCATAGTTGCCTTTATGCTCACTATAAATGGCTTGTATTTCGTCCTTTAGCTCTTTGTCCTTATCTGGTTGATATAGCTATTTCAACTGATAATGGTAAGTTGAGCGAGGTAAACGAGCCGCTTCAAGAAGTAAATCTAGTCGAAATCCTTCTGAAACCATTTCTCTAACTGTCTCTGTCTTTCTCGCTCTAAGGCCTCGTCCCTTTCCTCTAACTCTTTTAACTTTTTTAGGTAGGCCACCTCAGTACGTAAGCGTTCATTCTCTTCCTGAAATCGCTCTAGTTCTGTCATTTCTTCCCGAGTTTTCTTCCGTTTACGTCTCATTTTAGCTGGTCTCCCTCTTGTTTTATCAACAATAGTATACCCGTTTTTTTGTATTGTGCCTGCCAATTCGAAAGTAATCCACTACTTGGAAGAGCATAATCAAGACTAACACTTCTATGTGAACAACCTTCCAGCAGAACTTTATCTATCATTTCTTGTTTTAGTTCTGGAGAATAATAATGACTCTTCCCTTTTTTGACGATTTCTATTCCGTAACGATCAATCAATCGGACTAAGTACTTAAGATTTGAAAGGTTCATTCCATATTTATCTAACAGTCGCTTGAAGCTGATTCCTTGTTTTCTTAGTTCATAGATTTGAAC